>JAXEXE010000074.1:0-7975 GCA_034113565.1 Faecousia sp. | reverse complement strand
GGCTTTGCGGAATATTTCTCCGCTGACCTTGCGGAAAAGGTCAGCCGTGGCATGACAGAGAATGCTTTGAAGTGCAAATTCAACGGAGGCAATCCCACCGTTGGCTATCTGATCGACAGCGAACAGCATTTCCAGATTGATCCGGTCAAAGCTCCTTTTGTGTTGAATGCGTTCAAGATGTACGATGAAGGCTCCACCATGTCTCAGGTTCGGGATTATCTGAATGCGCATAACGTTTGCAACAACCGTGGCGGCAAGCATACCATCAACAGCGTTGCCAAGATGCTGAAAAACCGTCGGTACATTGGCGAGCACAGCTACCGGGATGTGGTGATTCCCAACGGCATCCCCGCCATCGTCCCGGAGGATTTGTTTGAGCGGGTGCAGGAGAAAATTGAGAAGGACAAGAAAGCACCTGCCCGACACAAAGCCGAGGACGATTACCTGCTGACTACCAAGCCGTTCTGCGGCTACTGCGGCGCCTATATGTGCGGCGAAAGCGGCAGGGGCAGGAATGGAACCGTTCACCGTTACTACAAATGCGTGTCCGTGAAAAAGAAGCGGACGGACTGCAAGAAGAAGCCAGTCAAGAAGGACTGGATTGAAAATCTGGTCATCAGCCAGACGATGAAGTTAGTCAATGACGAGGAAACCGTCAAGGCGATTGCTGCCATGCTGCTGGATATGCAGGAACGGGAAAACACGAATCTGCCCCTTTTGACCGAGCAGCTCCGGGAAGCCCAGCGGGGCATCGACAATCTTCTGAACGCCATACAGCAGGGAATTTTCACAAAGTCCACCAAGAATCGTCTGGAAGAATTGGAGGCGGCGAAAGAAGAACTGGAAGTCAAGATTGCCAATGAAAAGCTCGCTAAGCCGAAACTGACGGAAGAACAAATCCTGTTCTATCTGCTCAAGTTCCGGGTGCTTGATATGAGCAAGCAGTCCCACCGCCAGCGGCTGATTGATACCTTCATCAATCGGATTTATCTCTACGATGACAAGCTGGTTATCACCTTCAACCACAAGGATGGCGCCCAAACCATCACACTGAATGATATAGAAACCGCTCTTGCTGAAAAGGAAAACGGTTCGGATTTGGTTAGCTCCGCTGTACCAAAAAACCAGATACCCGTTCGGGTATCTGGTTTTTTGATACTCCGGGCGGGACTCGAAAGGGCGGCGGCAGCGTAAGCTGCCGTAAAAACAGTCCGGTGGACTGTTTCTCTATTGACAGACGAAACCCGCTCCGCTGACTCGGAGCGGGTCTGCTTATTCATGCACCGCAAGATGCGACATCCCATAAGACGGCTAGGGAACCTCTGAATAAATCGACTGCGGCTGGATGACGGGATTTTGGCTCAGCCGATTTCATCAGAGGTTCTCTAGGGAATTCCGTGCGTATTATTTATGGAAGAATGCGGCGGCGATGGCGCCGGGACCGGCGTGGGTGCCTACCACGCTGCCTATGCTGGTATAGCGCAGGGTGTCCACACTGCCCTCCCACAGGGGCGCGCTGTCAGTGATGTACTTTTTCAGGAGTGTGTCCGAAAGGCCGGAGTAGCCCAGCAGAATGGGCAGGCCGAAGTCAATTCCGCCGGTTTTGCCGATTTCCTGCGCCAGCAGGTTGCTGCCCTGCTTGGAGCCCCGGGCCTTGCCCAGCATATGGATCACGCCGTCCTTGACGTTGACCACGGGCTTGATGTTCAGCAGGCCACCGGCGAAGGCCACGGCGGCGGAAATGCGCCCACCCTTTTTCAGGTATTCCAGCGTATCCAGCATGGCGATCAGGCACACATCTTCCTTCTTCTTTTCAAGAAGCTCAGCAATCCGGGAAGCCTCCATGCCGGAACAGGCGCACCGCAGAGCGTATTCCGCCAGAATACCGGCGCCCAGAGTCACGCTGCCGCTGTCCACCACGTAGATGTTGTCGTAGTCCTCGGCGGCGATTCGAGCGCTCTGGCTGGTGCCGGAGAGCTGGGAGGCCAGCGTGATGACCACGGCGCTGTCTCCGGCGGCGGCAACCTCCCGGAAGACCTTCTCAAAAGCGGCGGGGGTGGCCTGACTGGTGGTGGGCAGCACGTCGCTTTCAATCAGCCTGTTGTAGAATTCCTCATGGGTAATGGTGATGCCGTCGATATATTCTTCGGTTCCGAAGCTGACGGTCAGGGGTACGATTTCCACCTGTCCCTTCAGTTTCGGGGCCAGATCGGTGGTGGAGTCAACAATAATTCTGACGCGCATATGGATAATCCTCCTTTATTTGTATGGAAAAACAGGTGCAGCGGGGCCTCAGCTTGCCCGCTTTCCGTGGCGCACATCCTCGACTGCCGCCACCTGACGGTAGAAGCCTTCCAGTTCTTCTTCCGTCATCAGACGGGGCACGGGGTACAGGGGATTGGCTTCCTTCTCAGCGTGGGCTGCCATGACGGGAATGTCAGATTCCTGAATGCCGTCCAGATGGGCGGGGATGTTCATGCGGGCGTTCAGGTCCCGAATGGCCTGAATGAATGCGGCGGCGGCCTGTTCGTCGGACTGCGTCGGCGTGCAGACACCGGAGGCGATGCCCAGCTCATGAAGCTTTTTGTGGACGCAGGGGCCGTAGCTTTCCAGCACATAGGGCATAATCACCGCGTTGGCAAGGCCGTGGGGGATGTTGTACTGTCCGCCCAGAGAGTGGGCCACGGCGTGGATGTAGCCCACATAGGAGCGGGTGAAGGCCACGCCCGCGGAGTAGGCGGCGGTGAGCATATTGGCCCGGGCACGCATATTCTGCCCGTCCCGGTAAGCGGTTTCCACGTTTTCAAAGACCAGCCGGGTGGCTTCCAGAGCCTTCTGCCGGGTCAGCCGGGTGGTAGAGCGTCCAATGTAGGCCTCCACCGCGTGGGTCAGGGCGTCCATGCCGGTGGTGGCGGTGAGATGCGGGGGCAGGGAGCAGGTCAGGCTGGCGTCCAGCACCGCATGGCGGGGAATCAGCACAAAATCGTTCATGACGTACTTGTGCTTCTTTTCACTGTCGGTGATCACCGCCGCCAGCGTGGTTTCGCTGCCGGTTCCGGCAGTTGTGGGAATGGCGATGAGAGTGGGCAGCTTATGAAGGATTCGCAGGGTGCCCTTCAGCTTGCCCAAGGTTGTTCGGGGCCGGGCGATCCGTGCGCCAACGGCTTTGGCGCAGTCCATGGAGGAGCCGCCGCCAATGGCAATCAGAGCCTGACAGTTGTCCCGGTGATAGAGCCACAGGGCGGCCTCCACATTGGCGACCGTGGGATTGGGCCGGGTCTCGGAATAGACGGTGTAGGCAACACCGCACCCATCGAGGGCGGCTTCCAGCTGCCCGGCGATGCCGTTGCGGACGATGCCCTCATCGGTGACAATCAGCACCCGCTGAATGTTCTTTTCGGCGAACACGGTGCTCAGCTCACCGCAACTGCGGAAGATTTCCGGCTCCCGGTAGGGCAGCACCGGCAGCGCGGCCCGCAGCACGGCTTGAACCGTGCGGCAATAGAATGCTTTGATGGGATTCATTTCAGTCCCTCCTGACAGATTCTGCGAAGATTTTTGGTAATGGTATCGAGCGATTCGTAAAAAATAGCGCGGTTTTCTTCGGTCAGACCTTCCCCGGCCTGTTCCACGGCGCGTTCCGCCCGGCGGGACAGCTCCTGCGCCACTGCCTGTCCCTCCGGAGTCAGACGCAGGTTCCCCCGATAGCGGTTGGCGCCGCTGCCGTCCTTGGTGACCAGCTCCTTGGCTTCCAGAATGGACAGCATCCGGGAGACATCCGCCTTGTCCCGGTCACACAGCTCTGCCAGCCTGGGGGCGGTCAGCCCTTCGGGGTAGCGGTACAGGGTCAGAAGGTAGGTGACGTGGGAGGATTTCAGGGAATATTTTGCCAGCTCCTCCGCCGCGATTTTGTGCCAGCAGCGGGAGATTTCCGCAATGGCAAGGGAAAATTTTTCAAAACGATCAATCATTTGCAGATGCTCCTTTGATGTTGACAACTCAACGTCTCGCAGTATAGCACAAAGAAGTTGAATTGTCAACATTTCACGCACAAAATCCCCGCTCTGCGTGAGCAGAGCGGGGATGCGATTACGTTGTATTGGAATTAGCCCTTTTCTGCCATTTCCTTCAGCGCGTCCTTGCGGCTGAAGTTGGCGCGGCCCTTCTCGTCGAAGCCCATGAACTTGACCCAGGTCATATCGCCCAGATTCAGCACGTCCTCGACCTTTTCCACACGGCGGTTCTCCAGCTTGGAGATGTGCACCATGCCGTCGTGACCGGGGGCGATTTCCACAAAGGCGCCGATGGGCAGGATGCGAACCACCTTGCCGTAGTAGAGCTTACCCACCTCGGGCACGAAGCAGATGTCGTCCACCATCTTCTTGGCGGCGTTGGCAGCGGCGGCGTCCACAGCGGAGATGAACACGGAGCCATCGTCGTCGATGTCCACCTTGGCGCCGGTGTCGGCGCAGATCTTCTGGATGGTCTTTCCGCCGGAGCCGATAACCTCGCGGATCTTGTCCACGGGAATCTTCAGGGAGATCATCTTGGGGGCGTACTCGGAAACCTCCTCACGGGGCGCGGGGATGGCCTTCAGGATGACCTCGGAGATGATCTCCAGACGGGCCTTGCGGCAGCGCTCCAGCGCGTCGGCGATGATCTCCATGGTCAGACCCTTGTTCTTCAGGTCCATCTGAATGGCGGTGATGCCCTCAGTGGTGCCGGCAACCTTGAAGTCCATCTCGCCGTGGAAGTCCTCAACACCCTGAATGTCGGTGAAGGTTCTCCACTCACCGGTCTCCTGATCGGAGATCAGGCCGCAGGAAATACCGGCAACGGGCCGCTTGATGGGCACGCCGGCGTCCATCAGCGCCAGAGTAGAGCCGCAGATGGAGCCCTGAGAGGTGGAGCCGTTGGAGGACAGCACCTCGGACACCACACGGATGGCGTAGGGGAACTCCTCCACGCTGGGAATCACAGGCAGAAGAGCCTTTTCCGCCAGAGCGCCGTGACCGATCTCCCGGCGGGAGGTGGAGCGGGCAGCCCGGGCCTCGCCGGTGGAATAGGCGGGGAAGTTGTAGTGATGGATATAGCGCTTGGTGTCCTCAGGATAGATGGTGTCCAGCTTCTGGGCGGCGGACAGGGTATTCAGGGTGCAGATGGAGAGCACCTGGGTCTGACCACGGGAGAACAGGCCGGAGCCATGCACCCGGGGCAGCACACCCACCTCGGCGTCCAGAGGACGGATGTCGTCCATGCCGCGGCCGTCTACACGCTTGCCCTGCAGCAGCCACTTCTTGACGACCTTCTTCTGCATCTTGTACAGGCAGACGTCAATGTGGGTCTCGAAGTCCTCGTACTTCTCACCAAACTTTTCCGCAAAGTCCAGACGGGCGGCAGTCAGTCGCTCCTCCCGGACGTTCTTGTCGTCGGTGTCCAGGGCGTACTCAATCTGGTTCAGGCCGTAGGCCATCAGATCGTCCAGCAGCTCGTGGTTGACGGCGGCCTTCTCGAAGGTGAACTTGGGCTTGCCGATCTCAGCCACAATACCGTTGATGAACTTCACAATCTCCATGTTGGTCTCGTGGGCAACACGGATGCACTCCAGCACGATATTTTCGGGAGCCTCGTTGGCCTCGGTCTCGATCATGACCACCTTCTCGAAGGTGGAGGAGATGCACACGAAGCAGTCGGCGGCCTCCCGCTCGTCAGCGGAGGGGTTGATGATATATTTGCCGTTCAGATGGGCCACGTTGGTGGTAGCCACGGGGCCGTTCCAGGGCACGTCGGAGGAAGCGATGGCGATGGAAGCGCCCAGAGAGGCCACGATCTCCACGGGGTTGTCGTAGTCGTTGGCCAGCACGGTGCAGGTGACCACGGTGTCGTTGCGCAGCTCCTCGTCGAACAGGGGGCGCATGGGCCGGTCGATGATCCGGCTGTTCAGGATGCCCCGCTCGGAGGGCTTGCCCTCCCGGCGGTTGAAGGAGCCGGGGATGCGGCCTACGGCGTACATCCGCTCCTCAAACTCGATGGTCAGGGGGAAGTAGTCGATACCGGCCTTGGGGATGGGGTTGCAGGTGCAGGTGGTCAGCACCACGGTGTCGCCGTAGCGGCAGATGCACTCGGCGTTGGCAAGCTCGGCAACCTTACCGGTTTCCACGGTGAAGGGACGGCCGCCGATTTCCATTTCGTAAACATGATGGTTGGGATACTGCTTGTGGGTAATCACTTAATTAACCTCCTTGTATTTTTGTGGTTCGGGAGGTTTAGCACTTGAAACGAATGCCGAAGTATCGGCAGCCCTTTCAACTGCTAAAATTCTCCCGGAATGGATTTCCAGTTGACAATTGAGAGTTGAAAGTTGAAAATTATGGTATCTGCTTCGCAGATGATTTGAAAGGATTGCCGCAGGCAATACCGCAGCTTTCAACTGTCAACTGTAAATTTTCAACTGAAAAGCGGCGATGGAATCCATCGCCGCTTTTTCGATATCTTACTTACGGATACCCAGCTTGGCGATCAGAGCACGGTAACGGTTGATGTCCTTGTTTGCCAGATAGTCCAGCATCTTGCGGCGCTTACCAACCATCATCAGCAGACCACGACGGGAGTGGTTGTCGTGCTTGTGGGTGCGCAGGTGCTCAGTCAGCTCGTTGATGCGGGCGGTCAGGATGGCAACCTGAACCTCGGGGGAACCGGTGTCGCCCTCGTGAGTCGCGTTTTCCAGGATGACCTGGGTCTTCTTTTCCTTCTGAATCATTGTGTTTTCCACCTTTCAATACAGTTCCCTGCCGCCAAGTAGGGGCCCAGTGGAATGCCGTTTGGCTTTCTCCCACAACTGAGCGGCGGGCATAAAAATAACCTCTGGCTTTCAGCCAGCCGTACAATCATATCATAAGCATACCCAAAAGTAAAGGAGAATTTGCGGAAAATCTGATTTTTTCTGCGTCATATTGGGATTCGCAGGAAGATACACAATTCCGTTGACTTTTGGCCTGACATGGAAGATAATGAACATGTAACGGGATTTATGGAAAGAAGATTCCGAAATACATCCTGCCAAGAGAGAGGAGAAAAAACGATGATCTGTCCCAAATGTGGTCATACAAATGACGATGGAAATCTGTACTGCGGAAGGTGCGGCGGAAAGCTGCGGAAAAAACAAGGAAACGGTGGCTTGAAAGTCATTATTGTGGTTTTGTGTATTATTATTGCCATGCAGGCAATACGGCTGGCAGAAAATAAATCTGCGTCGGGTTCCTCGGAAGTTCCCGAGAATACCGTGCTGAAGGAGGAAGCTTCCGGTACACCTGTTACTACACAAGCCGACAGCAAGCACCTTGACTATGTGGATGGCGATTGGGAAAGTGTTACTTTGCGTGATGGCAGTTCCACGCTGACGGTTCACGCGGTGGCATTTACGCAGGAGCTGACGCGCTGCAAAAAGATGACCGTCAATATGGATGTCACTATGAACGCAAATACCCAGTGTAAGGATTGGCAGGTATGGGGACGGGTTGGCGGTCAGTTTGCAAAGCTGGATCGGATCTCCCTGCCCAACGGAAACGGGGCAACGACGCAAACCGTGACATTCAATCCACCGGTTACGCTGGACGCGATCGCGGTGACGCCCACCATTCCGGGCGGATATTCCTGGTCGATGAGTCTGTATGTCACAGATGTCGTGCTGGATTAAAAATGGAAGAGGAAGCGGCGAACCGCTTCCTCTCTCATTATAGATTGAACTTGTACCCGGTAACGATACCGAGCGGTACCCAATGGTGTAACGACTACAGACCAGCCCGCGCACGCACTGGCAGGCGGCCCTGCCGCCTTACATGTCGAAGGGCTCCATGCTCAGGACGGGGTGACCGACCTCGGACAGGTAGTTCATCAGCTGCTCGGGATCATCGGTGCAGACGGTCTCATCGGCAATCATGTCGGTGAAGTTGTCCACGCCGTACATATCCTTGGC
>JAXEXE010000073.1:0-29104 GCA_034113565.1 Faecousia sp. | reverse complement strand
GAGTGAGGAGTGAAGAGTGGAGAGTGGAGAGTGAAGAGTGAAAAGAGTGCGTCTTCCGGTCACTATTTTTCATTCATCGCCGAAGGCGATACCACAACTCCACACTCCACACTTCACACTCCACACTTCATGCGCATTTCTAGTAGCATTTTCGGGAAAGCTGTGGTATACTGGGAGGCGAATGATTGCCACGAAAAGCGTGGGTTAGGAGCTTGTGTCATGAATTACGCGACCATCAAAAACTGCGACATCGCCAACGGCCCCGGGGTTCGGATCAGCCTGTTCGTCTCCGGCTGCACCCATCACTGCCCCGGCTGCTTTAATCAGGTGGCCTGGGATTTTGCCTACGGCGAGCCGTTCACGGAGGAGACGGAAAACACCCTTCTGGATCTGCTGCGCCCCCACTATATCCGGGGCCTGACTCTGCTGGGGGGCGAACCCTTTGAGCCGCAGAATCAGGGGGCCATCGTGCACCTTCTGCGCAGAATCCGCGCGGAGCTGCCGGAAAAAACCATCTGGGCCTTCTCCGGCTACCTGTTCGAGCAGGACATCCTGTCCGGGCGGCTGGGGGACTGCAGCGAGTATTTAAGCTATCTGGACGTGCTGGTGGACGGGCCGTTTATCGAGGCCAAGAAGGATTTGAACCTCCGGTTCCGGGGGTCTTCCAACCAGCGGCTCATCGACGTGCCCAAGTCTCTTGCCGCGGGAAAGACCGTGCTGTGGGAGGACTGGCAGGGCGACAAAAGGGGAATGATTTAATGAATGCCATTCGTGTAAAAATCCTCCGGGAGGGGGCGGTGCTGCCCACCTACGGAAGCGCCGGGGCTGCCGGCGCGGACCTGTACGCCTGCCTGACGGAACCGGTTACCATCGAACCGGGCCGGACGGCCTTCGTCCCAACCGGCCTTGCCATGGAAATCCCTTCCGGCTGTGCCGGGCTGATTTATGCCCGTAGCGGCATGGCCTGCAAGCAGGGGCTGGCGCCCGCCAACAAGGTGGGGGTCATCGACAGCGACTACCGGGGCGAAATTGTGGTGGCCCTGCACAACCACAGCGGGGAGGCACGCACCGTGGAGACGGGGCAGCGCATCGCCCAGATGCTCGTTACCCCGGTGCTTCAGCCTGCCTATGAGGCTGCCCAGACTCTGTCCGATACCTGCCGGGACGCCGGAGGCTTCGGTTCTACCGGGAAATAATTGGTGATTTTCATAAAATCCATGTAAAGTTTTTGTAAAATTTACGCAGAAATTGTCACTATACATTTTGCGCGGAATTTCTTATAATGATATCATGCCCGGTGTGGGCAGTGAAGGAAAGCGAAAATTAAACAGAGATTTAGGAGTATGATATGGAGATTCTAACTGCCATTATCCAGCTTCTCGGCGGCCTTGCCATGTTCCTCTACGGCATTGAGGTCATGGGCGACGGTCTGAAAAACAGTTCCGGTGCCGCGCTGAAGCGGGTATTGGAAAAGGTCACCGGCAATGTGCTTATGGGCGTGCTCACCGGCGCGCTGGTGACCGCGGTGATCCAGAGTTCCACGGCGACCATCGTGCTGACGGTGGCCCTGATCGGCGCGGGTGTGCTGAACCTGAAGCAGGCCGTGTCCATCGTCATGGGCGCCAACATCGGCACCACGGTGACGGCCCAGATCATCCGTTTGGGTTCCATCGAGTCTGACGGCAGCTTCCTGCTGTGGCTGTTCGACACCGACACTTTGGCGCCCATTGCGCTGGTGGCGGGCATTGTGCTGCTCATGTTCATCAAGAGCAAGAAGAGTAAGACCATCGGCGATATCTGCATAGGCTTCGGCGTGCTGTTCGTGGGTCTGGAGCTGATGACCGACGGCGTCAAGCCCCTGATCGGCACCAGCGCCTTTACCGCCTTTGTGGGCTTCCTGGCAAATCCCCTGTTCGGCATCCTCTTCGGTCTGATTCTGACGGTCATTGTGCAAAGCTCCTCCGCCACCGTGGGTATGCTCCAGACCGTGGCCTCCGTGCCCGGCTCCGGCATCACCTTTGCCATGGCCTACCCCGTGATCATGGGCATCAATTTGGGCACCTGCGTCACCACCGCCATGGTTTGCTCCATCGGCTCTTCCAAGGACGCCAAGCGTACCGGCGTGGTGCACATCGCCTTCAATACCATCGGCACGGTGCTGTTCCTGATTGTGATGACGGTGATGGAAAAGCTGTCGATATTTGGGGCGGGCTTCTGGGTCCGCGCGGTGGACAGCGGCGGAATCGCCAATTTCCAGACGGTGTTCAATCTGCTCACCGCCGTGGTGCTGATTCCCTTCGCCGACTGGATGGTGAAGCTGTCCCTGAAGATCGTCAAGGACGACAAGCCCGAGGCGGACCGGCATCCCGAGCTGCACACTCTGGACGAAAAGCTGTACAATTCTCCCGCTATGGCGCTGGCCGTCACCATGAAGGCCGTGGCCGACGGCGGCCGGCTGGCGAAGCTGAACTTCGAGCGGGGCTGCAAGGTGCTTGCCAAGTATGACCCGGTGCTGGTGGCGGAAATCAACAAGGATGAGGACTGCATCGACCAGTTCACCGACAACACCGACCGCTTCCTCATCGGCCTGTCCAAGACCGTGGAGACGGAGTTTGACGACCGTCAGCTGGATATGCTGATGCAGACGGTGCCCAATTTCGAGCGTATCGGCGACTACGCCACCAACATGGTGGAGCTGGCGGAGCGGCTGCAAAGCGAGAGCGCCAGCTTCTCCGAAACCGCCAAGAAGGAGCTGGCCCTCATCACCAGCGCCGTCAATGAAATTCTGGATATCACCGTCAATGCCTTTGCCAACGACGACAACGAGGCCGCCAAGGCCATCGAGCCGCTGGAGGAGACCATCGACGACATGATTATGATGCTGAAGGACCGTCACACCAAGCGCCTGAAGTACGGGCAGTGCTCCATCGGCAGCGGTCTGGTATTTATGGAGGCTCTGACCTATTTCGAACGCGCCTCCGACCAGTGCTCCTCCATCGCGGTGATGATGCTGGCCCGGAACAACGAGCAGATTCTGCAGAACCACTATGATTATCTGCGGGAAATCCACGCGGGCAACGACGTGGCCTATATGGCGGAGAAGGAACGCCGCCGCGCCCAGTATATTAAGCCTTTGAAAGAAATCCTGTAAAAACGAATCCCCGGAAGTCGCTTCCGGGGATTTCTGTATGGATAGGGAACGGGATAGAAAATGTGGGAAAGGAGAATTAGATTGAGTTTAAAGTTGACAGTTGAAAGTTGACAGTTAAGGAGTCCCTCCGGGACAATTGAAATCATCCCGAAGGGATACCACAATTGTCAATTGTTCATTGTCAATTGTCAATTATTCTCCATCTCCGCAGCCACGGACGCTTCACAGCTGCGCATGGCGAGGATGGTCTTTTCCATCAGCTCGTCCAGCGTCCAGCCCAGCCGTTCCGCGCCGGTCTTAATCACGTCCCGGGAGCAGCCGGCGGCGAATTTCTTGTCCTTGAACTTCTTCTTGAGAGACGACAGCTCCATGTCCATGACGGACTTGCTGGGCCGCATTTTCGCGGCGGCGCCAATGAGACCGGTCAGCTCGTCGGCGGCAAAGAGAACCTTCTCCATGAGAAGCGTGGGCTCCACGTCGCAGCAGATACCGTAGCCGTGGGAGCAGATGGCGTGCACCATTTCGGGGCTGGCACTCACCTCAGAGAGCAGCTCCGGGGCCTTGACACAGTGCTGCTCGGGCCAACACTCAAAGTCCACGTCGTGCAGCAGGCCGCACAGGCCCCAGAAGTCGGCGTCCTCGCCGTTTTCGGCGGCGAACCAGCGCATGACGCCCTCCACCGTCAGGGCGTGCTGGATGTGGAAGGGCTCTTTGTTGTATTTTTTCAGCAGGGCAAGAGCCTGCTCGCGGGTCAGTTCCATGAAAATACCTCCTAAGTGATTTTTTCCCATTTTACGCCCGGGAAGCGGGTTTGTCAATCCTGTCTTCGACCTTTCCCCCCGTGACGGAAAAGGGTAGAAAAATTCACAATTATCTGCTACGATAACCCAAAGGGGTTGAGAGTATGGGCAACATTTTTGATTATTTAACCTGGCGGGGGGACCTGACCTTTACCCAGGACCCGCCCAACGCGGTGGACGCGCTGATTTTTTCCACCCTGACCTATGTGGGCTACGGGGAAAAGGCGGCCCGGGACCCGGACACGGCGGTGACGCTGCGGGAGTGCACGGAGGAATTTTTCTCGCTGGAAGACCCGGAGGGCCGGGCGCGGTCGAAAAAGGATGTGGAGCTTCTGCGCCGGGCGGCGGAGACGGTGCGCTTCGGACAATGCAGGCTGTGCCTGTTCCAGAGCCGCTTCCTGCCGGAGCAGGAGACCCAGTTTGCCGCCATGACCTTCCTGCCCGACGACGGCACCATGTTCCTTGCCTACCGGGGCACGGACAATTCTCTCGTTGGCTGGAAGGAGGACTTCAACATGACCTTCCAGCAGACCATCCCCGCCCAGCGGCTGGCGCAGGAGTACATCCGGCAGGCGGCGCTGGCTTACACCGCCCCCATGCGGGTTGCGGGCCACTCCAAGGGCGGCAATCTGGCGGTGTTTGCCGCCGCCCGGTGCTCGCCTACGGTGCGAAAGCGGATTCTGACGGTGTACAACAACGACGGCCCCGGCTTCACCAAGTACATGATCGGCGACCCGGGCTATAACGCCATCGTGCCGAGAATCCGCACCTACATCCCCCAGTCCTCGGTAATCGGGATGCTGCTGGAGCATGAGGAGCCGTTTCTGGTGATCCGCAGCAAAAGCGTAGGGCTGATGCAGCACGACCCCTATTCCTGGGAGGTGGAGGGGCCGAACTTCCTGCAGGTAGCCGAGGTGACGGAATCCTCCCAATTCCTGGACGCCACCATCAAGAACTGGTTTGCCAGCATGACCAATCAGGAGCGGAACCGGCTGGTGGAGGTGCTGTACAGCCTGCTGACCACCGGAGAGGTGGAGAATGCGGTGGATATTTTCCAGCCGAAAAACATCCGGGCCTACGTCAAGACCCTTTCCTCGGACGCGGACATGCGCCACATTCTGTCCACGGAATTTCAGGGCCTGCTGGAGGCGGCGAAGAAAGCCAGAGCCAGCATGGGCGAAGCGAAGGCCCTGCTGCCGGATAAGAGTGAAGAGTTGAGAGTGGAGAGTTAGGAGTGATGAGTGAGGAGTGAGGAGTTAGGAATAAGAGTAAAACACTCCACACTTCACACTTCACACTCCACACTAAAAAACGCTGCCGTCTCCCAAAACCGGGAAACGGCAGCGTTTTTTAATGGTTCATAATCTTTTCCAGTGCGGCAAGCTTCATGCTGGTGGTGAGAACCTCCATGGCCTTTTCCAGCTCCTCCACCGGGGGCAGGCTGGGGGCAATGCGCAGGTTGGAGTCCGCCGGGTCGTTGCCGTAGGGGTAGGTGGCGCCCACGTTGGTCAGCACCACGCCGGCCTCCTTGCACAGCTGCCACACCCGCTTGGCGGTGCCGGGCATGGTGAAGAGACTGACGAAATAGCCGCCGTCCGGGTCTACCCAGTGGGCGATGCCCAGAGGTTTAATCTCCCGGGTCAGCCACTTGCTCACCACGTCAAACTTGGGCCGCATAACCTCCGCGTGGAGCTTCATGATTTCCAGCGTGTGGGCCTTATCCCTGAGGAAGCGAACATGGCGCAGCTGGTTGACCTTATCCTGAGAGATCATCTGAATGCCAAACAGCTTGGTAAAGTATTTGATATTGTCCTCGCTGGAGGCCATGCAGGAGATGCCGCCGCCGGCAAAGGTAATCTTGGAGGTGGAGGCGAACTCGATGACCATGTCGGGACGCCCGGCCTCGGCGCACAGGCCCAGAAGATCGGGGAAGGGAACATACTCCCCCCGGAACTGGTGGACGCCGTAGGCATTGTCCCACATGATGGTAAAGTCCGGGGCAGCGGGCTTGAGGTTTGCGAACCGCCGCACGGTTTCGTCGCTGTAAATCACGCCGTCGGGATTGCTGTACTTGGGCACCGTCCAGATGAGCTTCACCTGGGGATCCTTCACCAGTTCCTCCACCACGTCCATATCCGGGCCGGTGGGGGTCATGGGCACGGGAATCAACTCCGCGCCGAAGCTCTCGCCGATGGCGAAGTGCCGGTCATAGCCGGGGCAGGGGCACAGGAATTTAACCTTTTCCTCCTTGCACCAAGGCCGGGGGCTGTGGGGCAGGCCGTGGGTGTAGGCCCGGGAGACCACATCGTACATGAGGTTCAGGCTGGCAACGCCGCCCACGAAAACCTGTTCCGGCTTGCAGTCCAGAATGTCGGCCCAGTATTCACGGGCGCAGGGAAGACCCGCCAGCTCGCCGTAGTTGCGCACATCGATGCCGTCGTCCATGCAGTCCTCGGCGGTCTGCACGGTGGTGAGAATGCCGCTGACCAGATCCAGCTGCTTTTTGGAGGGCTTGCCCCGGGCCATGTTCAGCTTCAGACCCTGTGCCTTGAGTTGGTCGTATTCATCCAGAACGGTGGCGTACTCCCGTGCCAGTTCGGAGGTGCTCATGCAAGAATAGGGGGTCACAAAAATCATCCTTTCGGCCTAATCACTGTAATAATGGGCTTATTATATGCGATTATGACAAAAAATGCAAGATATATTTGTACAAAATTTCATTTTCCGATTCAGAAATGAAGGAATTGTAGGAATGCACAAACCGCGGCGAAAAAGACAAATGTTTTTACTGCACAATCACGCCTTGCTTTTTCCGTGGAAGTTGAATAGAATCAAAAGGTATGACGGTTATATTCTGAGAAAATTGGCAGCATTTTCGGAAAGGACATGACTTTTTATGAGCGAAATCAGGAATCTGCCGGAGATTTTCGGCAGCGACGTATTCAATGAGTACACCATGAAGCAGCGGCTCCCGGAGGAAGTGTACCGGGCGTGGAAGCGCTGCATTGCCGAGGGCACCCACCTGCCGCTGGACGTGGCTAACGAAATCGCCGAGGCCATGAAGCAGTGGGCGCTGGAAAAGGGGGCCACCCACTACACCCACTGGTTCCAGCCCATGACCGGCATCACCGCGGAAAAGCACGATTCCTTCATCAGCCCCACCGGGGATGGGCGGGTCATCATGGAATTTTCCGGCAAGGAGCTGGTGCGGGGCGAGCCGGACGCATCATCCTTCCCCTCCGGCGGTCTGCGGGCCACCTTTGAAGCCCGGGGCTACACCGCCTGGGACCCCACCGCCTTCGCCTTTGTGAAGGACGCCAGCCTTTACATTCCCACCTGCTTCTTCTCCTACACCGGCGACTCGCTGGACAAGAAGACGCCGTTGCTTCGCTCCATGGACGAGGTGTCCCGGGAAGCCCTGCGGATTCTGCGGCTGTTTGGCGACACCGAGACAAAGCGGGTCATTCCCTGTGTGGGCGCGGAGCAGGAGTATTTCCTTCTGCCCAAAGACCTGTACGCCCAGCGGGAGGATTTACGGCTCACGGGCCGTACCCTGTTCGGCGCACAGCCGCCTAAGGGGCAGGAGCTGGACGACCACTATTTCGGCACCATCCGCACCCGGGTGTCCGCCTTTATGCAGGATTTGGACGAGCAGCTGTGGCGGCTGGGCATCCTGAGCAAGACCAAGCACAACGAGGGCGCGCCCTGTCAGCACGAGCTGGCTCCCATTTACACCGACGCCAACACCGCCTGTGACGACAACCAGAAGATGATGGCGATTATGAAAAAGTGCGCCGCCAAGCACAATCTGGTGTGTCTGCTCCACGAAAAGCCCTTCGCCGGAGTCAACGGCTCCGGTAAGCACAACAACTGGTCGCTGTCCACGGATACCGGCAGGAATCTCTTCAGCCCCGGCAAGACCCCCCGGCAGAACGCTCAGTTTCTGGTGTTTCTCGCGGCCTTCATCGCCGGTGTGGACGAATATCAGGACTTCCTGCGCTGCACGGTAGCCACCGCCGGCAACGACCACCGTCTGGGGGCCAGCGAGGCCCCTCCTGCCATTGTTTCCATCTTCCTTGGGGACGAACTGAACGCGGTGGTCCAGTCCATCATTGACGGCACCAACTATACGGACCCGGAAAAGAATATGCTGCGCATCGGCGTGGATGTCCTGCCCTCCATTCCTAAGGACACCACCGACCGCAACCGCACCAGCCCGCTGGCCTTCACCGGCAACAAGTTCGAGTTCCGGATGCTGGGCTCGTCTCAGTCCGTGTCCGGCCCCAACATCGCCCTGAACACCATTATGGCGGAGGAGCTGGGCCGCTTTGCGGACGTGCTGGAACAGGCGGAGGACTTTGACGCGGCTCTGCAGAAGCTGGTGTGTCAGGCACTGACGGAGCACAGCCGGATTATTTTCAGCGGCAACGGCTACAGTGATGAATGGAAGGAAGAAGCCGCCCGCCGGGGCCTGCACAATTTCCCCTCCACAGCCGAGGCCCTGCCCACCTACGTTAGCGATAAGAACATTGACCTCGTGACCCGCCACGGGGTGTTCACCGAGACGGAGTTCCGGGCTCGGTACCGCATCCATCTGGACGCCTACAACAAGGTGGTAGCCATCGAAGCGAAAACCATGATTGACATGGCGCTCCACCAGATTCTCCCCGCCGCTATGAATTATTCCCACCAGCTGTGCAGCGGCATTGCCGCCAAGAAGGCGGCGAAGATATCCTGCTGGGCGGAAACGGACATCGCCGGACAGATCAGCACCGCCGCCGACCGGCTGTACGACCACGTTGGCTCTCTGAAGGAGACCCTGTGTCAGGTGCCCGCGGAGCCGGAGGAAGCGGCCCTCTACAACCGCCGGGTGGTCTGCGGCTACATGGAAGAGGTGCGCCGTCAGGCGGATATTCTGGAGACGCTGACCGACAAGTCCCATTGGCCCTTCCCGACCTATTCGGATTTGCTGTTCTATTGATGCGTACACGCCGAAAGCGCCAGAGGACATGTCCTCTGGCGCTTTGCCATACAGATTATTCCGCTTTCTTGCGCTTGCGGGTGGCCTTCTTGGGATCGTCCTCCTTGCTTTCAGCGGGCGCGGCGGTCTTTTTGGGACGGCCGGACTTTTTCTTGGGCGCTTCCTGAACTGCGGGCTCCTTGACATCGGCGGGGGCGGCCTTCTTGGGCCTGCCGGGCTTTTTCTTGGGGGCTTCCTCAGCCACGGTTTCCTTCCCCTCGGCGGTCTTCTTAGGGCGTCCGCCCTTGCGCTTCGGGGGCTCCTTTGCCGGAGCTTCCTTCTTCCCGTCCTCGGGCAGAATCACGTGCTCCTTCAGCACCACGGCGGTGCGGGCGGGCAGGTACAGCTCCACATAGTGCACCCCGTCAAAATCCTTGGTGGGATAGGTCATGTGTGCAATCTGACCGAAGCCGCCGTACTTTGCGTCGTCGGTGCACAGAGCCACGGTGTACTCGCCGGGCTTGGGCACGGGAATCAGCACGTTGGTCAGGCTCATGGAAGGATGGAAGTTGAAGGCGAACAGCAGGCCGTGGCGGTAGAAGGCCAGCATCTTTTCGGGCCGCTTGCTGAGCAGCAGATCGCCCATGCGCTGGTCGAAAATCCGACTGCCCTTGGACAGGGCAATCATGTCCTCATCAAAGTCGCCCAGCCACTGGTACTTGAGGAAGCCGTTGTCCTTCAGGCTCCACTGGCGGCGGCAGTAGTGGAAGCTCCAGCCGTTGCCCTCACGGGGGAAGTCAATCCATTCGGGGTGGCCGAATTCGTTGCCCATGAAGTTGAGGTAGCCTTCTCCGCCGCCGCCCAGAGTGAACAGACGGATCATCTTGTGCAGGGCGATGGCCCGGTCAATCCGGGGATTGTGGCAGTCCTTATTCATGTCGGTGTACATGTTGGCCCCCGCCAGCCGGAAGATCATGGTCTGATCGCCCACCAGCGCCTGATCGTGGGATTCCACATACGCAATGGTATTCTCACCGGGACGGCGCAGGCACATATCGCACCACATCTGGTAGATGTCCCACTGCTCGTCGGACTTTTCCTTCACGGTCTTAATCCACATATCCGGCAGGCCCATGCCCAGCCGGTAGTCAAAGCCGATGCCGCCGTCAGGGATGGGCAGGCACATGCCGGGCATGCCGGACATATCCTCGGCGATGGTGATGGCCTTGGGGTTCACTTGACGAATCAGCTCGTTGGCAAGCTGGAGGTAAGTAATGGCCTCGGTGTGGGTATTGTAGGAGAAATACCGGGAATTGTCGTTGAAATCCGTGCCCAGACCGTGGTCGTGGTAGAGCATGGAGGTGACGCCGTCAAACCGGAAGCCGTCAAAGTGGTACTCGGTCATCCAGAATTTCAGGTTACTCAGCAGGAAGTGGAGCACGCCGGTCTTGCCGTAGTCGAAGCACTTGGTACCCCAGGCGGGGTGGTCGCCCTTGGGGCCGTCGTGGAAGAACTGCCAGGTGGTGCCGTCGAACATATTGATGCCCTCAGCGGTATTGCGCACGGCGTGGGAGTGCACCACGTCCAGCAGGACGCGAATGCCCATGGAATGGGCCTTGTTCACCAGATATTTCAGGTCCTCGGGCTTGCCGAACCAGGAAGACGCGGCGAAGAAGCTGGACACCTGATAGCCGAAGGAGCCGTAGTAGGGGTGCTCCATGATGGCCATGAGCTGCACAGTGTTGTAGCCCGCCTTCTTGATGCGGTCGAGGGTATAGTCGGCGAACTCCCGATAGGTGCCGACTCTGCCTTCCTCCTGCGCCATGCCCACATGGGCCTCGTAGATGTACAGCTGGTCTTCCCCGACAAAGCCGGCGTCCGTCCAGTCGAAGGTTTTCTGATCGTCAGTGACCTCGCACTCGAAGGTGATGGTCTGCTTGTTCTGCACCACCCGGCGGGCGTACAGGGGGATGTGCTCCGTGCGGGTCATGTTGGCGTCCACCACGGTTTTGACCTTGCAGCCCTCCCACAGGGCGTCGTCGCCGGGCAGGTACAGCTCCCAGTCGCCGTTTTCGAGCTTCTTCAGCGGATGGGAGGTCTTGTTCCAGCCGTTGAATTCGCCCTCCAAGTACAGCTGGTAGGCGCTGGGGGCCCACTCCCGATAGTACCAGCCGCCGTCAACGTGATGGAAGCCGTAGTAATTGTGGGCGTTGGCGAAGTCGTTCAGGGTCTGACCTTCGTGGAGAATCCGTTCCTTGGTGGAGCGGTAGAGAAACATTCTCAGGTCAATGTCTCCGGCGTAGGGCTGGAGCTGGGGGTTGAGTTCCAGTAGTCGATACATTTTCGTCACCTTCCAGTTAAAAAATAGCAAATCGCTGCCGTTGATTCTATTTTAGGGGAATTGACGGCATATGTCAAGGGCTTTGCCCCATTGACGGGAAGAGAAAAAGGGTGTACCATATTTGTGAGAGTGGAGTTTGGAGCGTGGAGTGAGGAGTCATGGCTCCGCCGACCCGGTTTCGATAACAGAAAGAAATTGGAATTCGAAAGGATGGTTATCATATGGACAGCGTAGACATTTTGAAGCAATGGGTAGAGCAGAGCCGCAATATTGTCTTTTTCGGCGGGGCAGGCGTGAGTACGGAATCTGGTATTCCTGATTTCCGCAGTGTGGATGGGCTGTACAGCCAGAAGTTCGACTATCCCCCGGAAACCATCATCAGCCACAGCTTTTTTCTGCGGAATCCGGAATATTTCTACCGCTTTTACCGGGAGAAAATGCTGCCGCTGGGGTTTGAACCCAACATTACCCACAAGGTGCTGGCCCGGTGGGAAGCCGAGGGAAAGCTCTCCGCGGTGGTGACCCAGAACATCGACGGCCTGCACCAGAAGGCGGGCAGTAAGCGTGTTTTTGAGCTCCACGGCAGCGTCCTGCGCAACTACTGCGTGAAGTGCGGGAAATTCTACAGCGCGGAGTTTGTGAAGAATTCCACCGGGATTCCCCGCTGCGACTGCGGCGGCATGGTGAAGCCAGATGTGGTGCTCTATGAGGAGGGGCTGGACCAGAAAACCGTGGAGGGCAGTATCCGGGCCATCCGGCAGGCGGATATGCTCATTGTGGCGGGCACCAGCCTGACGGTATACCCGGCGGCGGGGCTGATTAACGACTACCGGGGCAGTCGTCTGGTGCTCATCAACCGGGACGAGACGCCTTATGACAATTATGCCGATCTGGTGCTCCACTGCAAGCTCGGCGAGGTGTTTTCACAGCTTTAATATGTCTGTCATTCCGAGCCAAGGTGTATTTTGTAAAGGAAGGTTTTACCCCCTTCGCAAAATACACATGACTGCGGCTCATTTGTGGTGAATGGATTTGCAGTTTTGTGGGAAAGGAGATTCTTCATAAACTGCAATCATCATCCACGAAAGGAGTCTGCAATGAAATCTGTATTTGAAGCCATGGGTGGGACATATCGGCAATGTGGGGATTACCTAATTCCTGACATTTCCCTGCCCAACACAGAGACAACATCCATCGGAAAATATGGTCGTATGCGCCAGCGCTACCTAAAGGAGCATCGCAGGGTGCTTTACAACGCGATGCTTCTGGACGGAACACTCTGGAGCCACCTTGCAGAAGTCGATAAGACCTGTAAAGGGCGTATGGATGTGCTTATTCTCGGCATGAAGGAGAAGCAGGGTATCACAGAGGAGCTGAAATCCCGTGATCCTATGGCATGGGTCGGCGCTATGAACAATATCCACAGTGCGGCAGAGGAAATCCTCTTTTCGGAGGTGATCTACGCATGAAATATGCGGATTACCTTGCTGTCTTGGATAAACATATTGCCTCCCACCCTCTGAAATTGGGGGATGGCGAATCGGTTTTGGCATTCCTGTATGAAAGCTACGAAGAATTGCAGGGATGCAGCAGCGGACAGATCAAAGAAGACTTCCATGAACTGTACCGTCTTCTGAATGGAGTGCCGCTGACAGAACTGGACAGGATTATCAATCCGGTCTGCACTCTGTGCCGGGATCATGAGCAGTCCGGCTTTATCCACGGCGTTCAGGTAGGTGTTCGGCTGGCTCGGGAAATTATGGAATAAGCAAATGGACCGTCTCCAAAAATGGGGACGGTCTTTTGCTGCCATCCCGATCCATCCCAAGTATCCCAGGATAGATGGGATGGATCGGATAGATGATTTGGACATCAGAACTCTTCAAATGAAATCACCGTTTCTTTCGGCAGCTTCTCATTCTGACAATTCAAAAGATAGGAGATTGCATACTTGGCAAAAGGCTGAGAAATCGTTTTATCCCAGTCCGCAAGCCTAATGATCTGCGCCGTTTTGTTTTCAAAGTCAAACTGAATCTCACCCCATTCGCCGTCGCTGTCTGCCTGATACAGGTAGGTTGCGGCGGCGATTTTTTCTTTTCGCTTTTTCTGGCACTTGCGTTTCAACACGATTGTGTGAAAGAGACCATCCTCAATCATCAGCTGCGTCAGCTTCTGTACCGCTTTCTTGTAAGCCCGCTCCGCACCGCTGGCTGTGGAACCTTCAAACATCGCCGCCAGATCCTCCCATGTGGGACGACGACGCATGGGCAGCACACAGCGGCAGTCTATGCAGGCTGCCATGTGCCGCTCTACCAGAACCTGAGAACGGTAATCCAGTTTGTTATGTGCACGCCGCACGGCACCACCCCAGGAACTGTCCCAGAGCATTGCACCGTAAGTACCACCGGCATCCCGACTTAAATCCTCTCCAGTGTCCTCGTTGGTATCCTCATCGAAATCTTCGTCGAATTTATTGTCGCTCTCACGAAGAACGGTATCATAGATTGAAACGATACCCCGGTTATTGCGGGCTGCACGGAGATAGTTCTCCGCTGTATTTTTCGTACAGCCGGTTTTCTCCATGAATGCCGCAATGGTTTTCTTACGGGAATCCCTTGCTTTGTTATAGAGCCACGCAATGCCCCGGACTGTTTTGTATTCATCCAGATTCTTGAAGGAGCCGGATTCCTCATAGCGGCGGCAGTTGAGGATGGCGTTGCCGATGTCATAATAGGCGTAGGTCAAAAAATCCGCACCCTTGTGGGGGTTGTATCCCTGACAGCAATCCACAATCGCTGCCACGCAGTTCAGCTTGTAATCCAGCAGGCGAACCGGGTCGTAAGCGTACAACCCCTCCCGGTGGAAGAAGCGGTAAATGCGACCATTCAGAATCTTCTCAATGTGATGTAGATAAAAGCAGAGATACAGCAGTTTCTGCTCCCGGTTTGCCATGACGATGTATTGATTGATATCCTCGACCTTCAGCGGCTCCGGTTCCAACTGGAAGGCGTGCTCCGCCTCAAACCGGGTCAGATTCTTTTCGAGACACTGAAAACCATATTTGGCGATGTACCCTTCCATTTCCTTGTAACGATCATCCGGCATAGCGTACCTTCTTTCAAAATCACAGATGTGCCTTTGCTTCCTCCATCAAAGAGGACTGCTCCATCTCTTTTTCATAGTCTCCCTGTGCATAGGCAACATTGCTGATTGCCCGGTACAGCTTGTCCTTTGCCAGCTTTTTCATCACAGCAGCCAGCTCCGGATCAATAGTGCCCCGTTGCAGGTAGCGGTTGATGGTATTGAGCCGCCGTTCATAAATCTGTTTCAGCGGATGGTCGTCCGCCAGCTCCCGCCGCTCCCGACCTTTCAGATTGCCGATCTGCCTGCATGTCCTGCGGAGCTTATCCCCCGGTGCCAGATTACCACAGTATTTGGTGGGCCTAGCATTGGTGGTCAGAAACCACCGTCCGCAGATTGGACATTTCTTCGGGGCATGTCCAACACACAATCCCTCAAACAGATCGGAGCGGAACATCCCCACAAAGGAAACATAGAGCATCCGCTTGACCAGTGTCGGCACAGTGGAGCCGGGACGAATCACCGATGTATATTGCAGAGTGGCGTTGGTCATGGCCATCCACCCATCGCCTTCTCCGAAATTCTCCATCACTGGAAAGAACTCTCCGAAAAGTGCAGCGAATCCTTCCGGGTTTCGCTTGTAGGACGGGTCATCCAGTTTTTCCGCAAAGGCAATCATGGTTCTCTGATGCTCTCCCAGAGAGAAACCCAACTGCGCCAAAATCGGCAGCACCCTCAGCAGTTTCAGACCTGCTTCGTATTGGGGGTCTGCCAGATTGGCCAGCGTGCCATTTTGAACGGCGGCATAATACGCATTGGCGTTGACGAGGGATTCTTCTGAAAATATTCGCTCCACTCTGACAGCGACATCGGAAACATCCAGACAGGAAAATGGCTTTACATCCTTCAGCAAATCCGCAATCTGCTTCGCACTCTCCCTTGCTGCCGGGAGCAGGGCAGGATTGCCGTGGCCTGCGTTGAAGGTTCCCATAAGTAGGTTCAGTGCTATGCAGAAACTGTTCAGTTGCTCGATTACTTTGGTTGGGATGTTCAGTGCATCACAGCCGAGTGTGCCGCTGGGAAAGGACTTGTCACCATAGATTACTGTGTCCTGCCAGAAGTCCAGAGAAAGAATGTTGTGTTTCATGTGCCCCTCCAAATTGTTTTTACTTATTATAGCGCATATGTTCTATAATCGGAAGAGGGTTTGTCCTGTTTTTTGAAATGAGCTTGTCCTGCGATTAGCCTGTTTTTTGAAAATTTCCCCATAACCATAGTGAGGAGGTAAGATGCTCGCCAATCCTGGCGGGCATTTTTTCATTCTCCCAGAAATTTAAGAAAGGAAAAATTATGCCTATGACAAAACGAGAATTAACCACTGGAGAAAGACGCTCCATCCGAAAACTGCTGACTGGACATTGCGCCAACTATGACAGCGAGTACGGCTGCCTGCCGCTGGACTGCGAATGCCCCATGCTGGGCATCTGCTACACAAACAGCGCCATGTGCCGGTACTTCCGGGAAGCGGTTCTGCCCAACGATCCCGAGCTGGAAGCGGCTTTGCAGGCTCTGCCCACAAGGCGCTGCCAGCGCTGCGGCAAACCGTTTCCAGTTAATGGGCGCAGAGTCTACTGCTCTGACAACTGCGCGGAAGCATCCCGGAAAGAGCAGACCGCAGCCAGAGTGCGAAAATTCAGGAGCAAAGCGGCAATGTAACGCTTTTGCCTTCAAAAAGCGTTGCAGCGCAACCACTTTTTAAGCTGCATTTGCGAAGGCAATGCAGTTACATTCCCTAACCTGTTTTCCACTTTCTGTTGGTTACAGGGGGCAAAATTAATCTGGGAGGTTTGTCTATTCCATAAACTTTTCACACGAAAGGAATCACGACTATGAAAACATATCAGGAAACACAGATTTTGGATTTGCGTCCAGGACGCAGGAAAGTGAGGTTCAATGGCAGAAAACGAAAGCCGCAAAGACTATGTGACCCTGACCCGCCGGGTGGGTAATACGAATTACAAAGTTCGCGTACATTTCAATGAGACAGGAGAGGAAACCATGGAAGATAAAATTTTGAGGATGATTCAGCGGGATGCGTTGAATCTTCCGAACGGGTGTGATATAATGAATCCACCACAAATGAGCCGTCAGTCTGAAAGGAGCGCGTCATGAGCGTGAAACAGACTGAGGAAAAGATTACGGCGCTGTACGAGCGCCTGTCCCGTGACGATGATCTCACGGGCGACAGCAACTCCATTCTGAATCAGAAAGCATACCTCGAAAATTATGCAGCCCAGCACGGCTATACCAACATTGCCCACTATACGGATGATGGCTGGTCCGGCGGCAACTTTGAGCGTCCCGATTGGAAGCGCATGATTGCCGACATTGAAGCCGGGAAGGTCTGCCGGGTGATCGTGAAGGACATGAGCCGGGCAGGGCGTGACTATCTGCAAACGGGCTTTTACACCGAGGTATTCTTTCGTCAGCATGGGGTTCATTTTATTGCCATCGCCAACGGCGTGGACAGTGAGGATCAGAACAGCAACGAGTTTGCCCCGTTTCTGAACATTATGAACGAGTGGTATCTACGGGATCAGTCCCGGAAGGTATCCGCCGCCTACAAGATCAAGGGCACCTCTGGCAAGCATACCTCCACCCATGCCATCTACGGCTACAAGAAAGACCCGGAGAACAAAGACCACTGGATCATCGACGCGGAAGCTGCCGCAGTAGTCCGGCGTATCTATCACCTAGCACTGGAAGGCTATGGGCAGTACAAGATTGCGGAGATTCTGACCAAAGAAAAGGTGGAGTGCCCTGCCTACTACCTTGCTGTCCGGGGCAGCGGCTCCCACAAAAACAATGTGGATATGACCCGGCCCTACGACTGGAACGGGAACACCGTGGGAATCATTCTCACCAGGCCTGAGTATCTGGGGCATACGGTGAATTTCCGAACCTCCCAGAAATCCTACAAGGACAAGCGAATCATGAATCCCCCTGAGGAATGGCTGATTTTTGAGAACACCCATGAAGCCATCATCGACAAGGCCACATGGGAACGGGTGCAGGAAATCCGGCAGACTGTCCGGCGCACGGATACCACCGGGGAAGCCAATCCCCTGACGGGGCTGATGTTCTGCGCTGACTGCGGGGCAAAAATGTACAACCACCGAAACCGGAACGCGCAGTTCCTGAATGACAACTACAACTGCTCTGCCTACACCCGGACAGCCACCTGTGAGACCCGGCTGTGCTGTTCTCACAGCATCAGCACACGGACGGTGCGCACGCTGCTTCTGGAAACCATTCGCACGGTCAGTGCCTATGCCATTTCCAACGAGGAAGCCTTTCGGCAAAAGGTTCTTGCCGCATCCAAGCTCAAGCACGAAGCGGATACAAAGGAACTGAAAAAGAAGGTCGCAAAGGCCAAGAAACACTCCGCCGAGTTGGATGTGCTGATTAAGAAGCTGTATGAATCCTATGCCATGGGGAAGATTTCTGAGCATCGGTTCGATACGCTCTGTGCGGAATATGAACGGGAGCAGGCTGAGCTGGAAGCCATGATTGCCACGGAGCAGAGTGCGCTGGAAGCGTTCCGCGCGGATACCGACCGGGCTGACCAGTTTCTTGCCCTGGCAAAGAAGTACACCGACTTTACGGAGCTGACCACCCCCATGATTTTTGAATTTGTGGACAAAATTCTTGTCCACGCTCCCGAAAAGATCGACGGGGAACGCACCATGGAGATCGACATCTACTTAAAATTCATCGGCAAGTTCGACATCCCAATGCCGGAGCCGACCCCGGAGGAACTGGCGGAGATGGAAGCCCAGCGGAAAAAGAGAGCTGCCAACCGGGAGAAATACTACCGGAAAAAGGAGCGGCAGAGGCTGCAGGCACAGCAGGCAGAACAAACAGTATAACAGTGCCAAGTGTGGTTTCTGTATGTGGTGATTTGGACATAGAAAGACCCCCTAAAATAGATTTCGGATATTTCCATGATCTACTTTAGGGGGATTATATCAGGGGGACACGGGGCGGTTTCCTGAATATATTACTTTGATTTTATCCATCATATCCTTCTGAGCAAGGACTGGGCATCGTCATAATCCTTGTTTGGAACATAAAGATCGTAGGTAATCTGATACTCCCCAAGTTGCCCAAAGGTGCCTGTTTGCACATTGCCATTATGGGTTTTCAGGAAAGTTTTGATGCCATGATCCTCTAACGTGCGTTTCTTTTGACCAATTATTTCCTTTGAAAAGCTAGAAAAGATGCATCGGTGGGTAATAAAATATAAGATATTCATGCTTTACCCCACATTAGAGAAGCCCATTTTCAACAACAAAATCACGGCACTGTAAACTCCAGCTACTACCAGCCCGTAAAATCGTGCATTCAGCAAAGCCTCCTACAAATCCGGGTGCACCAACGGAATTTACCCACGGCAAATTTGAATAACTCTGCGAAAAGAAATTTGATGTTGGTGTGTAGTTCCAAATGTAGTTGCTTACTACATTTTGCTGCAATTCTGGCGCACCATAATTTGCGGTTTTAACCTTCCGATTGGAGATAGTAAATGCCGCATCCAGCAATTCGTATTTTGCAGTGAACTTTGTCATTCGGTATGTATTGCCAGACCTAGTTGCGCTGGTGGTGCAAGTAATTCTAACGGTCACGCCAGAGTCAGTTACACTGCTGCGCGCACCCCGAGAATTAAGGTTAATATCCGCAACTACTGTTTTTGCAATGTTGTCAGAACCAAGTCCGCTCGTCTCAACACGATAGGTTTCCGCTTCGTAAACTTCTCCCGTAGAGAGATCGGTTATAATGATTGGCTCGCAAGTGCCAGTTGGCATATTAGTTTCAGCCGCCAGCGCACTGACAGGCAGCAGGGCGAAAATCATAATAACAGCCAGACAAAGAGAGCTGAACTTTTTCATAATGTTCCTCCTAAATGTTATTTCAAGTGAATGCAACCAATTCTTATATAGAATACGGTCTCCTTTGATTTGTAGTAGTTGCTCTCGTTCGCAAGAAGTGTGGAAAGCAGCCCCCGCAATGTTCCCATTGATGATCAAGGGGGAACCTCGAGTCACTTCTTATTTCAGGATAACCTCCTATATGTTTTGAATTTCGTGTAGCGGTTTTACCAGCAGGTGCCGGTTGCGGAGGCGGTGGTCAGTTCTGTCCTGTTGACCGTAGCGTCCGCTGCTCAGCCGGGTTCTACCGTAAATTCAATATGGTAACTCTGCCTGTTGTGGTACTTCACAACAAGCTGGGGAACCTTCTCAGGATCGTAATTATCCGTTACGGTCAGCATCAGATAATAGTTCCCGGGTTCCAGCTTCCCGGCGGTTTCCGACCAATCGATTGTGATTTCTCCGTAGTCGTCCGATGTGATGGCTATGGGCAAACCGAGTGCCTCCCGTCCGGACTGAGCCACAAATTCATCCTGGGCACCTTCCACAAAAGAATACATCATATAGCTATCAATAGACAGCTCGCCAAGTTCCTGTGCCTGTTTCTGGGTATAGGTGACCGTCAGACTTTCCGGGGTGACCGCCTTTACCGTAAATTCCAGTCCCCAGTCCTCCCGATCTAGGAAGTAGCCCCATTTGTTGCTCTCATCCACATAGACGTGATCAGAGGTGGACAGACTTTCATCCGTGTCCCAAACAGCAATTTCATTAATCAGCGTCTGTTTTCCGTCGGGAGATTCGAAGACATCGTAGGCGATTTCCAGGGCACATTCTGGGTAAGCGTAGATGAAATGCGCCAGGCCGTGGACGGAGGAAAAGCTCTCCGTGCAGAACCCGTTTTCCGCATCCATGCGGGCATAGGCGAAGATTTCCGCCCCAGTGATTTTACCCGTACGAATCGCGTCCTCCAGAGGCTCGGTTTTCCCGTCCAGGGTGATTTTCACCTCCGAAAGATTTGCGTACACCAGATCTGTTTTTGCTTTTCCCAACTGCTCCCTAGGAACCGGAATGAAGCCAATCTCCCCAGTTGGTTCGGCGGTCAATTGCAGCTTTCGGCTGAAGGCCGATCCTTCGGAAGCCGGGGCAGTCTCTGCTGCCGTGGCAGATGCTACTGTTTGCTCGGCAGCACTGCCTGAGCAGCCATAAAGGCTGCTCAGCAGTGCGATCGATGTTAGAAGGATTAGGAACTTTTTCATAATGTTTTGCCTCATTTACCAGATGTCAAAGTACACAGACACCGAATTGCTTTTGATACTCAAACTGACCTCGCCGCTATAGGAAGACAATCCAACCGGGCAAGGGAAGGAATAAGATACATATGCCGGCAGGGAAGATGTCTCAGTACCACGCGTATTGACCGTAAATTTACTACTCGAATATCCCGGGATGCTGTAGCTGCCCGCACTTGTGACTTTATCGTAGCTAATTGGATAAATTCTGTATTTCACATCGGTAGCTGTAAAGGTGGGACCTTCCACAACAGAGGCGACAATTTTGGCGGTATACTCTGTATACGAGGTGTATGCCTTTTCGCCGGTGACAGTATAATCAGCCTCCTTGGAGAATCTTGCTGTGCCCAGGGTCACCAGACCGTTGTCATACTCTGTGTAGGTCATAACCGTATCGTCATCCACAGGACGGGTCTTCTGGATTGCGACATGGATTTCCTCTGACCGGGTTCTCGGCTTACTGGCATAAGCAGAGGTCTTTCCCTCAAGCTTGTCCCGATATTCCGGGAAGATTTGCTTTGCAAGTGCAATCTGATAATCGTAGCTCTCAAAACTGTCGCTTTCCGCAAAAGCACTGACAGGCAACAGGGCAAAAATCATCAGGATGGCCAGACAAAGGGAAATGAACCTTTTCATAATGTTCCTCCTTTTATTTCAAATGAATTCTTCTGCGGCTTTTCTCTTTTAAGCAGAATGGTGGAAAAAACTGTAACCCAGGAGGGCTCCCTGAATCCAGTGCTCTATAGACTGGTGGATCTGGGGCTGATTACTGACCGTAAGGTTCAGGTAGGCAAACGGATGACCCGGATTTACTATCATGTGGAGTCTGCGGGCATCCAACGCTTGCGGGAACTGGCCCGGGAATACGAGGAAGTCACCTGCGGCGTGCTGCAAATTGTCAAGAGAGTGGTCGCGGATGCTGACGGAGATACAAATACTGCGCTATCTAGTGGAGGTTGTTCTCCAATTACCGGGCAGATGGTATCCATCTACACGCCTGCAGTGGAAGACGAATACAAAGCTATAGCCAGAAAAGGGAAAGACCTCCCTGCAAGTGCGAAACCGATGGAGTCAGAATTGCGTACCCTTTTTCCTCAATTTCCAAAGGCCATACCCGGCGGCAAGACCCAGCAAATGCAGCAGCACATCGTCAATGTCCGCACTGCGGCCGAAGAGGTATTGCAGGATTTCAAACCCGCAGGAGAGAACCAGCCCAAAAAGCAGAACGGAGAGCAGACGGCTCTTTTTCCCGGCGGGCAGCAGGAACCCAACGGGGACATATAGAAGCAGATTTCCCAAGATGTTCAACATTGCGATGGGAAGCCGATCCTCTGCTGTCAGACCGGGAATTCCCCGGATTTCTTCGAGAATCGTGCGGAAGGGAATGAGATTCAGACCCCCCATTTCGGCGGTACGGGACAGAATATGAAAATAGGGCTTTCCAGTCTGTGTGTAGATGCCAAAGTCTACGTCTGGCAATACAGTGTTGCAGAAAATAGCACCAACGTACGCCCAAAGCACAATCCGCCAGATGACTTCCTTTCCGGTCTTGTGCTGCTTGAAAGCAAACCAGCCCAGATAGCCAAGAATCGCCAAAATAAAAAACGTCAAAAGGAGTTTGCTTGTATATTGAAGGAAGAGTGACATCCTATTCACCTCTCGGTAGTTACGGATTAGTAAGTCCATGAGGGACGGTGCTACCTATGTTACTCTTGCCAGCTAACCGTCTCCTACGTTTGCAGCCACGCATACACTACTTTTGCAATTCGCCTATGAATATGTTTGGCTGTTTCTTTAACTGTCGCCACCGCCCGAAACGGTACCGGTGATGTAGGTTGTTCCATTAGGAACGACAGCAAAATAGACTTTCGCATCTGTTGCAACGGCTACAGAAAAGGATAGACTGTCACCATCTGCTCCGCTGTAAGTAGCTATGGTCGTGTCAAACGTGCCCTTTTTGTAAACTTTAACGGTATACCCTTTCCCATCATCAGACGAATCATAAAAGCTGAAATCGAGGGTTCCGTTATGTCCAATAAAAACGTACTTCGAATAGATTGTTGTGTTCAGTCTTGATGTTACAGTAAAATCATATGCGCCATCGCTGGCCAAATCATAAGTGGTGTTCGGCTTAGAGACTCCGTATGTGACAGCATCGTTGTTCAAGGCATCTCTTAAATACTGCGGCAGGTTTGCTTCGATGACCTCATTTGGGAAGACTTCAATAGAATCAGGTGCCTTTTGCGGTTCCGCCGCAAGGGTGCTGACAGGCAGCAAGGCGAAAATCATAATAACAGCCAGACAAAGGGAAATGAACTTTTTCATAATGTTCCTCCTTAATGCTATTTCAAGTGAATTCTTCTGCGGCTTTCCTATTTCTCAGCCCATGGGATTCGCCTCCTAAATTCTGGCAATCCCTTTATAGCATATGACAATTCATTTGTAAAGCATTATTTTTCTTTTCTAGGTATTGCATATCAATCTATATTGTGATATAAATATTTTGAAAGGAATGAGTGCTATGGCATCAGAATTGAATCAAAGCAGTTTTCGCCGAGGGGTCTTATCCTTGGTTATTCTCGGCCTATTGCAAAAAGAGGATATGTACGGTTATCAGCTCGTGCAGGAGGCCGCCAAGCGGAGCGGTGGAAAAATTGTCACACAGGAGGGCTCCCTGTATCCGGTGCTCTATAGGCTGGTGGATCAGGGGCTGATTACTGACCGGAAGGTTCAGATAGGCAAGCGGATGACCCGGATTTACTATCATCTGGAGTCCGCAGGCGTCGAGCGCTTGCGGGAGCTAACCCAGGAATACGAGGAAGTCACCTGCGGCGTGCTGCAAATTGTCAAGGGGGTGGTCGCGGATGCTGACAGAGATACAAACGCTACGCTATCTAGTGGAGATTGCTCTCCAATTGCCGGGCAGTTGGAAGCAGAAGAAGCTGATATTGGAGGAAATCAAGCAATCCATCCAGAGCTATGCCTTTGAAGGAGATTACATTTCCTATCGCCAGATCCGTTCCCGGTTCGGTGACCCCAGGCAGATCGCTTCGGCCTATCTGACCGAAATGCCCCCCGAAGAGCTGTTGGAAAAGGTCAATATAAAGAAAACCGTTGTGCGCATTTTGCTGGCTGCGATAATTACAGCGGTTACAGTTTGGTTAATTTATCTAGTCCTTTGTTTCATATCTGTTCAGAGAGATGCGAACGGATATACCATTGTTGAAATCATCGAGATTACGAGAAATGAATAAATCAGGAGGTTCACTATGAAACGCGTCTTTTGTACTTTGTTGATTGTTGCCATGATGCTCTACCTAGTGCCAACGCAGGCGATGGCCGCCGATGACAAGGAAGTTATCCATTTCCCAGATGGGAGCTATACTACGGTAGAAATTTTCTACCAGGGTACTCGCGCCTCCAAGACGGTTACAGGGAGCAAGGTGAGTAGCCACTATGGCAGCAACGGGAGCCTAGTATGGAAGGCAACCTTGACAGGCCATTTTACCTATACTGGTTCCAGTGCAACTTGCACATCCTCCAGTGCCAGCGTTACGATTTATGATTCAAGCTGGTATACGATCAGCAAATCTTCCAGCAAGAGCGGCGACACAGCCTACGCCCAGATAACCATGGGTCAAAAGCTGGCTGGTGTGACCGTACAAAAGATTTCGGCAGACATGAGCCTGACCTGCAGTGCAGACGGCAAGCTCAGCTGACGGAGCAAATTACATATGCCCCGATTGGAAGCCCGACGTTCAGCTGGGCTTCTCTTTGGGGTCTATCCACCGTAACGTTTGAGGAGATCAAATCTTCCGCTTTTAGAAACCTCCACAGCTTTGTTGATACTGCCTTTTTTGCCGCTGAAGGAGTTGACGAACTGGCAATCAGCACATAGGCAAGAACCATGCTGAGTATCTTTCTCAGCCTCGTTTTTTTACCCACTTTCTTTGTTGTGTTTAGGGAAACTCTGGATAAATCCCCTTCGGCTGAGTAACGGATTTTTCTCGTCCAATCTTCTGATATGTACCCCTAATACTGGCCACCCAGTATTAGGGGTGTTTTCATGAAATACAGTTATGAGATGTGTGTGAATCTATACCGGTATGGAAAGCTTCTTGAGACACCAAATGGCTTTGTCCTGACGTTTCCAGTACAGGTCAACAATTTGACTGTCGTCAATTCCGTAATCTCCTTTTCTGTGAATCTAAAAGGCCTTTTACTATATTTACTGCCAATTCATTTGGGTTGGTCTCACTATATTTCAGGGGGATGCAATTATGGTTTCTCACATTATGCCTATTCTACCTGCGAAAAACAAGAATCCGTTGCCGTGGTAGTCGTCCCTATTCCCTTAGTAATTATACTAAGGGCGCACTTCTATACGGGTCAAGCCCCGTATGTGCGCTCATCTCCGGCCTAAGGGCCGCCGCAATGCGGCGGTTGGCCTCCGAAACGCCTCGCTGCGGCTCGGTGTGCGAGACCGAACAGCCCGGGCACCTGAATGTCCGGGCTGTCTTGCGTCACTGCGTTCCGAACAAGGGCCTGCACCCCTTGCGCCGCTACGGCGGCTATCCTTGCAGACTTGGTCAGCAGAAACGGTTTTACAAACCGTTCCCGCCGATCAAGTTTTCATATCGTGAGTCTGACCGTCAGTGAATGCTGGCGGTCATTTTTTTATCCAAATCTTTTAGGAGGTCATTCAACAATGTCAAAGCGAAAATCCCTATCCCAACTGGAAGCTGAACGAGCCGCCTGCGAACAGCAGCTTGTCCAGCTTCAACGCAAAGCCCAACAGTACGAAAACCGGATTGCCTATTGTGAGAAGGGCGAACGGCGAAAGCGTACGCACCGGCTCATTACCCGTGGTGCCGCCGTGGAAAGCGTGGCTCCCGCTGTGAAAGATTTGACAGAGGTGGAGTTCTACGCTTTTGCGCAATCCGTCTTTGCTCTGCCGGAGGTTCAGTCTTTGCTTGCAGAAGCCGTTTGTTCTCATGACCAAGGGAGGGCTTGACCATCGCACTGTTTCATTTTCATGTCACCCAAATCAAGCGCAGCGCCGGACAGTCTGCCGTTGCCGCAGCCGCCTACCGTGCTGGTGAAAAGCTCCACAGCGTATACTACGGTGAGGACAGCGACTACACCCGCAAGGGCGGTGTGATCTGTTCCGAAATTCTGCTGCCCGCCCACGCCCCGCCGGAGTACGCAGACCGGGAAACCCTTTGGAACGCCGTTGAGAAAGTGGAGCGCGGAAAGAAAGCCCAGCTTGCATACAGCTTTGACATTGCCTTGCAGAACGAGTTTTCCATGGAGGAGAACATCCATCTCGCAAGGCAGTTTTTGTTGGAGCAGTTTGTGAGCCGAGGTATGATTGTGGACTTTGCCGTCCATTCGCCGGATAAGGAGGACGGCGGCATTTCCAATCCCCACTTCCATGTGATGTGTCCCATCCGTCCCATAGAGCCGAACGGCAAATGGGGCAACAAGCAGCGGCGGGAATATGTGTTGGACGAGAGTGGGAACCGCATCCCTGATAGAACCGGCGACTATATTTTCAACGCTGTTCCCACCACCGACTGGGGCTGCCCTGAAACGCTGGAACATTGGCGGCAGGCGTGGGCGGAATTGTGCAACGCCAAGTTTTCTGAAAAGGAGCTGCCCTGTCGCATTGACCACTGCAGCTATGAACGGCAGGGTGTGGATTTGCTGCCCACAATTCATGAAGGCCCCACTGTCCGGGCGATGGAACGCAAGGGCATCTCCACTGAGAAAGGCGAGTTCAACCGCTGGATCAAGGCGACCAATGCTGCCATCCGGGATATCCGAAAGAAGATTGCCGCTCTGGCAGACTGGTTGAAAGAAGTGAAAGCAGAACTGTCCAAACCCAAAGCCCCGGATTTGTTTTCCTTACTGCAAGCCTATTTTGATCGGCGCAACGCCGGAGCCTATTCCCAGAAAGCCAGAATCAACAATCTGAAAGAAATGAACGCTATGTTTAACTACCTTATGGAAAATGGGATTCACGATCTGGACACGCTGGAAAGTCAGGTGAACACGCTACGGGAATCCTCCGATTCTTTGAAAATGAAACTGGACAGACAGACTTCTCGCATGAAAGAAATCCGCAAGCTGCCGGACTATCTGGCTACCTACCACGAGACGAAGCCCGTTTACGATGGTTTGCAGAAAATCAAATTCACCCGTTCCAAAGAGAAGTACAAGGCAGACCACGCCTCTGAGCTGAAGCAGTTCTATGAAGCCCGCCGCAAACTGTCCGCCCAATTCCCGGACGGCAAGTTTGACCGCCAGATGCTGGAAGAGGAGTATGCCAGATTGGAACAGGAGCATGAGGAGACCTACTCCCAGTTCAAATCCATCCGGGCGGATTCTCAGCAGCTCTGGAAAGTCAAATCCTATGTGGATTCTGCCCGCAAGGATATTGAGCAGTCACAAAATCGAAACCATCAGCAGGAACAGGAAATCTGATTCCTTCATTCCGTCAGAAAAGGGATCAAAGAATAATTTCAATGGGCAGCACCTGTAATTACTTACGGATGCTGCCCATATTTTCTGTTTTGCCAGTATTGTAAAACATTACCGTTGGTAGTATGATATAGGCTATAGTCCACAAAAGTATAAAATCACTTTGTGCGATACGCCGAAAAACCACACGTCAAAGGGCACAGGGGAAATTTATCCTTGACAAATCGCGAGCCAGCGCGCACGCTGGTGTGGCAACCCGTTCTCCTTTGAAATGCCAGTAATCTGAACATTGTGAGGGGGATACAGATTGCCACGCCAGTGACATCGGTCACTTACCTCGCAATGACATTTTTTCTTCCCCCATGCAATGAAATCCCAAAAATGTCGTGATGACAGGTGAAGGGCCTTTCGAAACAAAAGGAGATGATGATACGGACGATCAAAAGATCATCGGGCTGTATTGTAACCGCTCGGAAAACGCCATTGCCGAAACCGCCGGGAAATATGGCAGATACTGCAATGCCATCGCCTATGGCATCCTACAGTCCCGGGAGGACGCGCAGGAGTGCGTCAACGACGCTTACTTAACCGCATGGAACGCCATTCCGCCCCGCCGTCCGGCAGACCTTGGTACATACCTCGGCAAAATCACCCGGAACCTGTCCATCGACCGCCTGCGCACCCGCAGCCGGGAGAAGCGGGGCGGGGGAGAGACGCCCCTGGCGCTGGAGGAGCTGGAGGAAGTGGTGGCGGGCTCCGACAGCCCGGAAAACGAAGCCGTCCGGAAAGAACTGATTGCCAGCCTGAACCGCTTTCTGGGGGAACTGACCCGGCAGGAGCGCTATGTCTTTGTGCGCCGGTACTGGTATCTGGACTCCCTGACCGACATTGCGGAAAAAACCGGCTTTTCGGGAAGCAAGGTGGCTTCCATGCTGTACCGGCTCCGGGGAAGACTGAAAAAACAACTGATTAAGGAGGAATTGCTGTGAAACAGGAATTTTTGCTGAACGCGATGGCGGATATTGACGAAACCTACGTCCGGGAAGCCGAGAAGGCACCCACGGCCCGGAAGCGGAAGCTGTCCTGGAAAGCCTTGGTGGCGGCGGCCCTGATTCCACTGCTGACCATCACTGCCTACGCTGGGGATGTACTGAACATCCGCACGCTGGTCAGCGGCATGACCCACTACACCAGCAGCCAGTTTTCCGACATGGACAAGGTCATGGACAAGGCTGGTTTCGAAATGGATGTGAAGGAACGCTTCAATAATGGCTTCGCCTTTGAGAAGGCCTATGTGGAGGACACCTGGGGCCTGGACGAGAACGACCGGGAGGTACTCAAGTACCGGGAGGTGCAGGTGAATTACCGGAATGCCGACGGCGTCCGGCTCTGCCTGTTCGCCAATCCGGACATCGAGGAGATCACCGATTCGGAAAGCCCCGTGGCCCAGACCGCCCAGATCGGCGGCGTGACGGTTTCCTACTACCGTGACCACTATAAATTCGTCCCCGCGAACTATGCGCTGTCCGAGGCGGAGAAGCAGTGGGAGGCCATTCCCGGCAACTACATTTCCTATGGCACCGACGCTGTGGAGGAAACCGACGTGGCCTTTGCCTGCTGGGAAAAGGACGGGCTGCGCTATACCATCATGGACTCCGGGGCCAAGGTAAGCCCTCAGACCCTGTTCGCCATGGCGAAGGAGCTGATGGAGTAAGAATGCAAAAAACTGGGCTGTCGAAACCGACAGCCCAATCATTATTGCTCTTTCCGGGAAACAATCAATCCAACGATAAACCCAACAGCGGCAGGGCACACCCAGCCCAAACCCAGAGAATACAGGGGCAGCACCTTCCCCGCAAACGCTGTCAGGCCGCTCAGCAGGGCATTGCCCGGGATCATGCCGGACACCGCGCCGATCATGTCAAACACCGCCGCCACCAGCGTAAAGGCGGTGGTCCAGACATAGACGCCCTTGCGGTTTCCGAAAGCCTTGCCGAACAAAGCCAGCAGCACCAGCGTGATGGCCAGCGGGTACAGGAACATGAGCACCGGCACGCACCATGCCACAATG
>JAXEXE010000072.1:0-13270 GCA_034113565.1 Faecousia sp. | reverse complement strand
CAACTGATGCAGCCGATATGTTCCCGGCCCCAGTGTGACAGGCTTCATGCCAAGGGAGGACAAGGTCACACGCGGATAGGCCTGTGTTACGATACCATTGGCGGAAAAATGACCGTTGTTGACAGACCAGTTCAGGCCGCTGAAAACCGCAGAGCCGCTGCCGCTGCAATCCATTAGCTGATACCCTTTCGTCTGCACTTGCTCGCAATTACCTCCGATCACCAGATTGCGCACCGCCCCGTCGTCGCTGTCGGCGATGGAGGTTGCGCCGAGGTTGCTCGTGTAAAACCGTTTGATTCGGTTGTCCTCTGCCTCTTTGGCTCTTCGCGTCTCAGTATCTAAATCACTCTTTATCTGCGCAATATCCCCGCTCACAGCATCGGCAGCCGCCTGCGCGTTCCCCGCCGCCGCATCGGCCCGGCCTGCCGCAGCATCCGCGTTCTCGGCCGCTACGTTCGCAACCACCGCCGCCGCATCCGCCGCCGCTCTGGAGCCAGCCAGGGCCGCCAGCTGGTAGTATTCCCCTGCCGCCGGTGTCACGCCGGTGCAGTGCTTTCGCACCAGATAAGAGCTTCCCTGATAGCTGATACAGTCCAGCCGCTCATACTGGGCCTCCGGGTCGTATTCGCCCCGCAGCACCACGGCCACCCGGCCCAAATCCTGATTAACCATAGCTTACCTCCAAATTCCCGGTTTCTTCGTTCAGCGTAAATGCGACACCGCCGGTGTTCTCCGCCCCCAGCAGGTGCAGGTGGCCGTCATCGTCCACCTCCAGCGCGGCAAACAGGGCATCCCCCCGGGGGCCGATAAACTCCCCGTTCTCCAGCTTCTGTTGTACGGTGTCGGCAACCTCCCCGGCCCGCCCGGCGGCATCGTTTGCGCTCTGAGCCGCTGCACTGGCCGCTCCCGCTGCGGAATAAGCTTCCTGCGCAGCCCCAGACGCCGCTCCGGCCTGTGTACGGGCCTCCTGCGCCGCCAGATTCGCTTCATCCCGGGCAGTATTCGCGCCGGAAGCAGCCCTGTCAGCGGCCTGCGCAGACCGGTTTGCGGCGTACGCGGCATTGTTGGCAGAAGTTGCAGCAGTGTTTGCCGTATTCCGCGCAGAATTTGCCAAAGTAGCGGCTGTGTTTGCACTATCGGATGCATAATTGGCGACTTTAGCGCTACTGTTTGCATTGTTGGCTGCACTCGAAGCTGATTCAGCGGCCTTGTTTGCGGAATCGGCAGCGGTATTTGCAATGTTACTGGAGGAATCCGCTGCACTTGCAGCCGCATTCGCCCTATTAGCTGCATCATTAGCAGCTGTAGCACCATTATTAGCCGTTTCTGCTGCCGTTGCAGCTGATTGAGCAGCCGCATTGGCTGCGTTTGCCGCATCATTGGCGGATTGAGCAGCCGTATTTCCCGCTTCAATAGTTTTGTTCCCGGTGTCGATTGTAGTTTTGGCATCGGAAATGAGGTGTGTCAGTGCGGTAACCTCTGGCTCCGATTCCACTTTTTCGCTATGGAACACCGTACCGTCAACCAGAATACGGAATTTTGCGCTGACGATCAGAATATCGTCCGGTCCGTAAAGATTGATTGCAGCCAGAATTCTTCCAGCAGCGGCGGTAGTCTGCTCCGACACGTCATAGAAGATTGTATCCCCGTCAATGTCGCAGTGATTGAACAGTACATTACCGTCAGGCTTTTCTCCGGTCAGAACGGCATAGCAGTCTTCCTCGATGTGATATGGGAATCCACCGTCAGACAGAGAAATCACAACTTTCTTTCCTGTTTCTCCGCGTTTCAACGGAACAATATGGTTTGTACTGAAATCCTGAATATCCAAAGAAAGATACACTTTTGATTCTACCATGCTTTTCCCACCTTTCTGACGCAATCATAACAAAAGCGGCACCGGGATTCTAAACCCAGTGCCGCCGTTTTTTAGTTAATGCCAGGGCGCGTCTTCCTTTAGGGTATCCGAAGACCAACCGAACATATTGTACAGGGTATCCTTCTGAATACTCGTGAGATTCTGCCGGTTGATGTAGTCAAGCACCTTCTTTTTCTTGCTTCCCGGAATCGCATTCCCGTTTTCGTCTTTATCGGCAGTCGCTTCATTGTTGTACGCAATCACGTCAAAGCAAACGCCGGGGGCAATGCCTCTTGGCTTGCAGAAATCAAGGTACTTTCTGATAGAGGATTCGGAGAACATTGCATCCGCATACTCCGGGTACTCCCGCCGGAACGCCATCACGGCTGCCTTCTGCGCTGCTTCTTCCTCGGAAAGTCCAGCGTCCCGAACCAGTGCGTTTCTGGCTTCCAGCTCTGTCATATACCCGTCCATGAAACTGTATTTGATTTCCGTCTCCGGCTTCTGCTCATAGGAGCGGATCAGGTAACTGGGAACCATCTGGCCGACGGTATTGTTCCAGATCGTGACGATCTCTCTCGTTGCCGCCGCAATGGGAAGACCAGTCATGCCGGCAACCGCCTGCAGCAGCTTAAACGCGCCGCCGAACCAGGTGTACTTATTGTTCTCATTTTTGGTTATCTTCTTATAGATGATATTCGTCCCCTTTACCAGGCTGTCATACCACTGCATGTATACAGAAGCGGGAGGATTCCCGTAGGTATCCACACCGACCACGCGAAGCAGCTCCTTCGAAAGATCGTAAACGTCGCTGACGATAGGAAGCTTATTGAATGGCATCAATTCATCGATAAAATTCCCGATGAACGCCTCCATCCACTTATCTGCATACTTTTCGTACTTATCATCGTCCCGGAAAGCATCTGCAACAGCCTGAACCGCTGCAAGCACAACTGCCCCAAGGCCATACACATAAAGCATTCTTCCAATCCGCTTTCCGTTCTTCCGCAAGGCATCCAGGTGGTTTCCGCCCTTCTTATGCAAATCCATCCGGTACTTGTCGAAGGCATCCACGACCATGCTGGCCGTTGCGGTAGGCTCTGACATGAAAGAGCCGGTTGCCCTTGCAAAGAATCCCTTACTCCTGAGAAACGCGTTCTTTGTCAGAACGCTGTCAACCACCTGGGTCTTATAAACAACTTCCTCGAATAGAGAGCTGACCGCCTCATAGAAATGTTCGTTTCCCGGCAGGATTCCATGCTTTCTCTGCACTTCCTCCTTGCAGGCGCTCCACATCGCTGCCCAGGTGAGCTGATCTGCCTTCTCGGCGCCCCACATGCCAACATCCCCCAGCTTGTCACGGAAGGATTCATTGTGCTTTATGATATCCGTCAGGCCACGGGAGATATTGGTGTCGTAGAACCCAAGGTCCTTCCAGGCAGCGATACCGCTGTACCGGTTCATTTCCTCGATGTTCTTCTGGATCGCCTTCGGAGATAGCTTCATTCCCCGGATGATGGAGCCGTAGTCGATCACCATCGCCGCCCGGGTGATTGCCATGGGCTGCTGCACAACGACGCGGAGGTTGTAGGCCACCTGCGCCATGTTGTAATGGCGCAGGGCGTTTAGGCCGATTTCATCGCTGCCGATACCATAGGTTTCCGTGCCGTTGAAGGCTTTCAGAATGCCGACAATAAAGTTTTCCGCATACCCGCGTCTTCCGGCCCCCGGCTTCGTCTCCTCCGGCACACCGAAAACCCGGTCAAGCTGGTCTCTTACGCTGTCCACAACCTGATTCTGAACCCGCTCCTTTCCGTCTTCAATGATGGTGACACGTTCCTTCTGCTGGTAGTTGAACCATTTCAGGGCATCCAGAACAGGAAGAGCCATTGCATGATACTGCGCCATGCTTGCCATGTGGTTGCTGAATACATCGAAAATGGAGTAAACCACAATCCGGTTATTCGCTTTCTCTTGGAGCTTCTTTGTAAATCCCATGTTCAGCAGCGCGTACAGGCTCTGGCCCTCCATCTCTTCATCCGCATCCGCTTCAATGCGCCGTCCGTCGGAGTTGATTGGGAAATAGTTCTCCTCACCGAACAGCTTTTCTCCAAACCGCTTCACACTGACGTAGTTTCCCCAGCTTCCGCCCTTTTCCTGCATGTACTTCTGTAGCGCGTCCGCGACATCCTTCTGTCTGGGAGTCAGCTCTGCGACAATTCGGTTCGCGTCCTCAATGGAGATGGTGTGCCCGGTATCAGATACCTTCTTTCCGTTTGCAAGGAAGGTGGAAACCCGAATGCCCTGTCCAAAGATGTGCCCCTTTGCCTGTTCACGCTTCAGAAGCTCATAGAAGGACATGATCTGGGAAACCCGCATTTTCACGGTTCCCTCTTCCAGCTGAATGGTTTTCACTTCCTTCTCCCAGTCCTTCACTTCCTTTTCTGTGTAAGCCTTTTCGGAGAACGCAACGATTTCTTTGGTGTCGAACGCAAGCTGCGCCTGCCCCCGGCGGAGGCCGTCATAGATTGCCTTACCTCCATTGCCGAACCGCTCAAAGGCATAGGCCGGGCGAATCTGATTCCAGAATACGAAATTGTTGATTCTCTCTCCGGCCATTGTCCGGCTCTTAGCGTCATTGTACTGGTTCAGTTCCCGGATGGTTGCGTCACCGGCATCATAAACGTGCTGATACACCGCATTGGCATGGAACCGGTTGAAATCCTGAATGTGTTTTTTCAGGGCCTTTACGATCTCAGAAAGCGCTTTCAGCTCTTGAGAGGTCATCTGGTTAATCACCGATTGACCGCTTTTCGCGTTGACGATTGCCTGAGCGGACGCAATGAATTCTTTCAGCTTTTCATGGAATCCGGGAGGGAGGTCATTGTACCCGGAGTAAAGCCCGGTGTCCTCCGCATTTTTGTCCAGCGCTCTTTGCAGTGCCACAAGACGATTCATAAAAGCAATGTCCGCCTGTGTGGCCTCGCCGCCATTGAGCTGCCGTTTGCTGGTAAAATCGATACTGTTAATGAACTCGATCACCGTGTTTTTCAGCACATCCGGGACATGTTTCATGTCCGTCTTGTTGCTGGGGCTGAGAATCCAGCTAGTCAGGTCGGTAACATCCTTACTGATTCTGTCCCGATATTTCTTGATGGCAGCGGCATTATTCCGCCGGTCTCTCCACCGCTGCAAAACCGCATCGTCCAGCGCCTTCTGGCTCTGCTCCACAATGCGTCTGGCAACCGGAAGAACCTTGCGAAGAGCCGGGGAAGTTTCGGCAGCAATTACCTTGTTCTCCGCCTCCTGGATTTTTGCATCCAGCTCACGCATCTGCTTCAGGGTTTCAGCAGCCTTTCCCCGGTCAACATTGGCTCCGAACTGCTGCTCCTTATAGGTTTTTCCGAGGTCTCTGCGCTGCTCCTGCAAGCTGTCAAGGTCTTTAAGACGTTTTTTGAAGATTCCAAGAGCATCCGATTCAGCCGCATCCATGGAAATAGCGTCGTTCGTCAGAATCTTGTCGGCAGCCATGGAAAGAATCTCGCGGTCTGTAAGGGTGTTGGTTCTGTTCTGGTGCTGCTCTGCATCATCCGCGCCGTACTGCTGATCGGTCTTATTCAGCTCAGACATGACAAAATCATATCTGCGCCGCTTCTCATCCAGCTCCGCCTGGCGTTCAAAGGGCTGTGCAATCAGCTTTTCCTGGGCGGCCTTGTCCGCAATGGTCTGCGCCAGCAGTTCCTCCTGGGCTTTCAGATCCGCTTCCAGTCCTGCAATTTTCTTCGCCATCTGACCGGCCATCAGCGTGGGATTGTTGAGATGGACTTTGAATCCATACCGGAAGGCGCCACGCAGAACACCTTCATATTCCCCCTGGGATTTCGCCGCAAGAATCTGGAAGCCCGCAAAGGAGCCGATTTCCGCATACTCGTTTTCGGTCTTCGCATTGGTAAGAATCGCGGAAAGCAGCGCTTCGCCGGCATCTTTTCGGTCAGAGAACGTCTTTCCGCCAATCTGCATGGAGAACTTCTCCTCGGAATAGGTGTCCGTCCGCTTTTTCAGGTCTGCTTTTCTTGCCTCAATGGACATTTCCAGTGAAGCAATCGATTTGATGTCGTTTTGCAGATTCGTTCTGGCCCTTATCACAGCGGAATCGTGAGTACGCTTCAGGCCGTTCAGCTTTTGCAGCTCGTCCGCAAGCTCCACGCTCTCCTTTATCATCGGGTTGCCGGAGGCAAGGGCTTTCACTTCCGCCGCGCTCAGGGTAACGTCTCCGGTGTCCTCTGCATTTCTGCCCACATCGTCACCGTTCATAATCTGGTTGATGAAGCCGCTCTTTCTGTCAAGAATATCCCACAGCCGGGCATCAAAGCTGCCGGTTGTCACATAGACATACTTTGCAACCTCGTCATTCAGATTGCCCTGGCGGAAAGCCCGCCCGTCCCGCTGCTCCACATCGCCGGGCCGCCACGGTGCATCCAGGTGGTGAATGGCCGTGACGCACCGCTGGGCATTCATGCCAACGCCCATCTTTCCGGTGGAGCCAATCAGCACGCGAACCTTTCCAGCGTTCATGTCCGCAAATAGCTGCTTTCTTTTCAGATCAGTGTCCGCCTCATGGATAAATGCAATTTCATCCCGTGGGATTCCCTTCTTCGCCAGGTAGTCCCGCATGTCCTCATAGAGCCGTGCGCTTTCTGCATCAAAGGAATCGTCAGCTTCCGTGGAAACATCGTCGTTTGCCTTGGACTTGTCCTTACCCTTCGGCGTTGCCATATCGCAGAAAACAATTTGCGTCCCGTTGATCGTAACCTTTTTTCCGGTCTTTCCGTCCACGGTCTTTATGTTCTTTCCGTCCCGGTACTCCTTCAGGATGTTCTCGCAGCACCGATACAGCTTGCACCCAGGCTCATAGGGAAGCGTCGGGTCAATCATGCGCTGGGTATAGCTGACCTTTCTGCCATCGCTGGTGATTTTCAGCATATTGTCCTCAGACGGATCAACGTTTTTCACATTGTTCGCCCGCTTTTCCAGGCTTTTCATGTACTCCTTCTGGAATTTCCCCGGTTCGCATTCCACAATCTGTACACCGCCGCCCCGCATTTTCGGAATTTTCAAACCGGGAACCTCCGTAAGCACGTCGGAGAAACTGCGGAACATCAGCTGAAGCTCGTTCAGATTCTTAAAGTTAGAGAAAACCTGTTTTGCCCTTACGCCTTGCCCGCTGGGTTTGATCTCGTAGGTATTCACAACCTCGCCAAACTGCTTTGCCCAGGCGTCAAAGGTGGTGATCCCCAGCTGCTTCAGCATGTCGGACTGCAAGTATTTCTGCATGATATACATTTCCGCCATGCTGTTCATCACAGGGGTTGCGGTGGCGAACACAATGCCCCGACCACCGTTCAGTTGCTGCAAATACCGAATTTTCGTATACAGGTCAAAGGCCCTCTGGCTGCCGTCGGAATTCCCAAGTCCTCCAACGTTCTGCATCTTCGTGGTGTACTGCAAATTCTTGAAGTTGTGCGCCTCGTCTACAAAAAGCGCATCAATGCCGAGCGATTCAAAGTCCACGTTGTCCTCGTCAACGCTCTGGATTTTCAGCCGTTCCAGCTTCGTTTTCAGCTGGGCAGCCTTCTTTTCCATCTGCTTTATGGTGAGGCTCCCTTTTCCGTTCTCCGCCTTTTCCTCGGCAATCGCAGTCAAAACCTCATCGATCTGCTCCTGGAGGAAGCGCTGCTGGTATTCCTTGGACATAGGGATTTTACCGAACTGCTCATAGGAGAGAATCACCGCATCAAAGTCACCGTTTGCAATGTTGTTGGTGAATACCTTTCGGTTCTCTTTGCTGAAGCTCTTATCGTCTGCCACAAGGAGCTTTGCCGCCGGGAAGTAACTGTTGAATTCTACGCCCCATTGAGCAACAAGGCTTTTCGGAACAGCAAATACGGGCTTTTTCACAATGCCAAGCTCCCGAAGCTTCATGGCAGCAGCAGCCATTTCCAGGGTCTTTCCCGCGCCAACCCGGTGGGCAAGCAGGGTATTGCCGCCGGATGCAATAATCCGCTTCACAGCATTCGCCTGGTGCTCCCGCAAGGAAAAGGTTGCGTTGAGACCATTCACCGTCAGGCTGGAGCCGTCATACTTTGGATTTGCCAGGGCGTTATAGGTCTCATTGTAGAGCTTTGCCAGTTCCGTGCGCCTGGTTTCGTCGCTCCAAATCCAGTTTCGGAATTCCTCTTTGATTTTATCCGCCTTTTCCTGGGCCGCAGCGGTCTCGTCCTTGTTGACAACCCGGCGCTCCTTACCGTTTGCATCGATCTCCCGGTCCGTAACGGTCACATTTCCGTTACCGAGAAGGGATTCAAACAGATCCAGAAAGCTTCTGCGGCTGGTTCCCCATTCCTGGGTGTTGTGGTAGTTTCCTTTCAGCCTGGCGTTATTTAGCCGGATTTTGTATTCTCCTGTCTGGGCAGAGTAGCCGACCTCCACATCCGGGCCGCCATATCCGTTGTTTCTGCCGCCGAGCATATGGGCGATGAAATCGGCATACACATCCGTTGGTATCCACACCGCACCGGGGGAAACATGGATTTCGTCATAAGGAACGTCCTTCGGGATCACCCGGCGAAGCTCCTCCACATTGTTCTGGAAGTCCCTGTCGTTCCTGGCCAGCGCTTCCGCCTCCCGCAGCTTTGCCCGCACGTTGCCGGAAAGATAGGTTTCCGGCGCTTCCAGTCTGCCGCTTCTGGTCTTGAAGGCCATTCTGCTGTCAATCAATTCCCTGGAAACTTCATCCTTACTCCTGCCGGTGAGCCTGGCAATCAGGGAGGCATCTACCCCGCCGGTGGTATTGATGGACACGATCAAACCGTCGCTGACACTCTCCGCATGGGTGACGGTGACATTTGCCTTAATGGTGTCCTTTGTGAAGATGTCCGCTTTTTTCGCCGTGGACGGTTTCCCTTTCCCGCCCTTCTGGTAGTCCGTTTCCAGGGCGAACAGAGAAAAACGGTAAGGGTCTTCTTCAAAGGCTTTTTTGTTCTTCGGGTCGTTGATAAGCCCGTTTTCCTTGACAAAGGAATCGTACACCCGGTTCAGATATTTCCTGGCCTTTGCGATTTCTTCCTTTGTCCGGCCCTGCTGAATCCGTTCCACAAGATTCCGGTAGGCATCCCGGATGTCGATCATACCGCCGATTCTCTTTGCGGTGTCCGCATTGGTAACGGCAACGCCGGAGCCATTGGTAATGGTTCCATCCTGTGCCCTGCGGTATACTCCCTCCTTCGGCTTTCTGACCGCCTTCTCCGCTGATTTCTGGACGCTCTGGGCAGATTCCTGGACGTAATCCATTTTCCCGGTAATCTTGTCAAAGGCAGAGCGAATCTGGTCTCCAAGGCTCCCTGCGTCCTCCAGAGGGGCATAGGTAAGCGTTTCAGCGCCGTACATTCCCCTGGTTACAGTCTCCTTGCCAAGCACCATTTCCGGGTGAGCGGAAAAGTATTCGTTTATATTGACTGTCCGCCAGCTCCCGGGGATGCTCTTTTGCGGAGCCTCCAGGAATGTCTCGCCGGAATACGCAGTTCCGGGAACACGCTTCTTCAGAATCAGGATGTCCGTCACAACGTCCGTTCCAGCGTTCCCTTTGAAGGCGGTATTCGGCAAACGAATGGCACCCAGCAGGTCGGCCCTGTCCATGAGATACTGCCGGATGGCATTGTCCTGAGAGTTCATGGTAAAGCTGGATGTGATGAACATCACCAGTCCGCCGGGGCGAACCTTGTCGATGGACTTTGCGAAGAAATAATTGTGGATGGATTTTGTCACCCGCTTCGGGTATGTTCTGTCAACGACACCATAGTTACCAAAGGGAACATTGCCGATGGCGACGTCCATGTAATCGTTGGGGATATTGGCATCCTGGAAGCCCTCGATCCGCACATCGTTGTTGGGGTACAGGTACTTCGCAATCTGGCCGGTCACTCTGTCCAGTTCCACCATGGTCCAGCTCTTGACGCTGGATGTCATGTCCGCCGGCATTCCGCCGACGAAATTTCCAACGCCGCTGCTTGGCTCCAGCATTCTGCCGCCCTGGAAGCCCAGTTTTTTCAGGCCGTCATACATGGCAGAGATCACTTCCATGGACGTATAGTGGGCGTTCTTCGTGCTTTCGCTCATGCCCCGGTATTCTTCCTCGGTGAGAACCCCGTCCGTCACAAGCTGCCGCAGTTCCTGGAATTCCTTTTCCCAGCCGGACTTTGCCCGCATCTCGCTTTTCCTGGTCTCCCGGTTATAGGCAAGCTCTCCGAAAGCGCCGTCCAGCCCGCCCCAGCCGACATATTTGGAAAGAACCTCCTGCTCCTCCTTTGTGGCAAACCGGCCCTCCTGGTTCAGCTGGTGAATCAGGCGCAGCGCCGCAACATTGTCCCGGTACCTCGCCTTTTCTCCTTTTGCCAAATTCAGGCTATCGCCGATTGCGTAATTTTCTCCCTTCGGCTTTCCCGTGGACTTCTGCTCGATCTCCCGCTGAACGGTTTCCGAGATGCCGCCATCGTCCGGGGTTACGTCTGCATCTCGTCGTAAATCTGAGACCGCACCACTTCCAGTGCCCCCGGAACGTCCATCCCGCTCTGAATCAGGTCCGCTGCCAGATCGTCCAGTCTCTGTCCTTCCTCCTCCAGAATCGTCAGCAGCTGCTCCCTGGTCATGCTGTTGTAGAGCTCCTTCTTGTGGTTCATCCAGTAGTCGTGCAGTTCCTTCGCCAGACTGTTCAGATTCAGGTACTCCTCCCGGGTGATCTTCCCGTAGGGCTCCATCGCTTTCTTCCTGTCCGTGTACATCAGTTTCGGCATTTTGTTCTCCCTCCTCGGAATTATTAACAGTCGTCGTTTCAGACGTCTGATGATTGGAAATAATCTTGGAGATTTCATCAATGTCTCCGTTTCCGTACCAAAGCCTGTTCTTACTGCTCCACCGGAACTTGTTTTCCTTCAGAAGATTCAGAACGTTCTGGGCAGGCTTTCTGTCAAAGCGGATTTCCAGCGTTCCTCTCTCGGTATTGGAAGTGACAGAGAATCCGTCATACCGAGAAACGGAAGGCGGTTCAATTGCATTCTCGGAAACTGTTTCCTCTGGTTCCAGCGCAGGCAGTTCCGTAGGATACATGCGCGTCGGGCCGCCCATGTTTTCATCGATTGCATCCACAACCTCTTTTCGTTCTTCCGGGGTTGCATTCCAGAATACTTCCTCGAAGGAGGTATCCGTCTCTTTCTGTGCAGATGGAGCGGAAGATTCTTCCATCGCAATGGTTCCAGCCTCATCCTCCGCCACCGTCCTCTGGTAGTTTTCCACAGCCTGAACAGCGATTTCATCAAACTGCTTTACAATGCCTTCCAGGTAAGAAATGCTGTCTCCAACCTCTTTTTTCAGCTGCTTCGCCTCTCGTGCGCCGTTCTTGGCCAGGGACTTGAAGTAGATTTTCAGGTTTTCAACGAACTCTTTCAGCTTGGAGCGCAGGGTTTCAAATACGCTGGTGTGCTTTTCAGCCAGCTGCTGAATGAACTGGGAATCCTCCAGAATGTCCGTCATGGCCTCCGCCACAACCTCCCGGCTTGCCTGATCGTAGGTCATGTTTCCCGTGCTGTCCTGGGCCATCCTGGTTTCAATCAAGTCCTCCGGGTTTTCCATGGTGCTGAAAACCGCTTTTCTGAAATCATTATACTGCTCCGGGTTCCACTTTTCAATAAAATGCGTAAATTCATGCCCATAGGTACGAAGCATGGTGTACTTTGCCAGGTTCCCAACGTCCTTTTCGCCATTCAGGCCCGCATTTATGTCGATATAGATAGTGTTGTCGCTCCAATTAAAGCGTCCCTGTTCCCCCTGAAATTCTCCGTCCTCGTTTGCCTGAGACTTGTACAGCACAATATCAATGCCAGTTGCCTCCGCAATGGTGCTCAGAGCGCTGTAGGCTTTCCGCTGCGGGTCGTTGAAGGTTCTGGTCAGGTCTGCGATTTTCACGCCTTCACCACGGACAGCACCCTTGTGCCACCCTGTTTTCCCGTTTGCAGCAGCCGCATTTTTACTGCTCTGCGCCTTTGATTCGGAATCGGCGGCAGCTTGCCCAATTTCATATGCTATCTCTCTCTGGCTTTGGATAAGTCCGCCCAGCGTCTCCACGCGGCTCAGAGCGTCTTTGTTAAGCCCGGATTTACCCATATCATAGGCCGTCTGAAAGGCGCGGTCATATTCTTCCACATCCTGCCCTTCCAGGTAATTTTCCCGCATGGCGCCGGCATACGCGCCGTACTTTTCAGAAAGCGATTCCAGCGTAGATTTTGGCGTATACGCTTCTTCTGCCCCGGTTTCTGCTTCGGGAGTCGGATTCTGAAAAGAAGAAGGCTGTTCTTCCTTTTCCTGTTCAGAAGCAGCCATTTCCTCTGCCGCAATCTGGATTTCATTGGCATTCACAAGCCTTTGCAATTCAGCGCCGGACAGAGTTTTCCCGGAATCCAGCTTCTTCTGGTACTTCTCTGCCAGCGTCCTGCTCTGCGTCCCCTCCGGGCTTTCCAGTCCCTCCTGTACAAGCTCCGCAGAGGAACCTCCGTAGGTCTTCTTATACTGATAGTTCGCGACTGCGCCTGTTACACCGTCCATCAGCAGCGTGGAAATAGCCGTATCCGCTGCGGTAACTGCCATTTCATGGGCATACTTTTTTACCAGCTCCCACCGTGCCTGTGCCGGGGTTTTTCCTTCTTCCACAGCGGACTTGATATACTCCGCGCTTTCGCTTTTGTCCGCCATGATGACGGCATCGGCGATTGTGTTGGCAATATAGGATGCTTCCTCCTCCGTGATTTCGTTTCCAACACCAACTGCGGCAGTTTTGAGCCACTCATACACGCCTTCCCCAATCAGCTCCGGGTCTTTCAGGTTCATCCAGCGCTCAAACGTCCGGCTCTCCGTGAACACCTCCATGCCGCCGTCAACGGAACCTACCAGCATACCCTGAATGGGAGAACCTCCCTTTTCCTGTGCTTCCCTGTAGCTGCTCTGGAATCCCTGCGTGAAGGAAAACGCGCTGTTCACGCCCATCCCCAGGGCAGGCCCGCCGATTGCGGAGGAAACCGCCATTCTTGCCAGATTGTCCGCAGCGTTTGCAGCGCCACGGTATACAAAGGCCGCTCCCTTGCGAAGGATTCCGCCGTTTTCCCCCTCAATTGCGTCGGAAACCGCCTGATCTGCTGCCCCGGCCATCCGGCTGGGCAGGTAACCTGCGGCATTCGGGTCAGTTCCGTGGTATGGAGAACCCTGCAAATAGTGTCTGGCCGTATCGTTGATGGTCTGGAACGTTCCGGTTACGGCCCCTGCCAGATTCCCGGCTCTGGCACCTGCAAAACCGGCCGCGGCGGTTCC
>JAXEXE010000071.1:0-8833 GCA_034113565.1 Faecousia sp. | reverse complement strand
CAACTGATGCAGCCGATATGTTCCCGGCCCCAGTGTGACAGGCTTCATGCCAAGGGAGGACAAGGTCACACGCGGATAGGCCTGTGTTACGATACCATTGGCGGAAAAATGACCGTTGTTGACAGACCAGTTCAGGCCGCTTAAAACCGCAGAGCCGCTGCCGCTGCAATCCATTAGCTGATACCCTTTCGTCTGCACTTGCTCGCAATTACCTCCGATCACCAGATCCCGCATCGGCCCATTATCGGAGTCAGTAACGGATACCGCACCCAGATTGCTGGTGTAGAACTTTTTGACGCTGTTATTGATTGCTTCAGCTTGCCTGGCAGCATCGGCTTTGAGATACGCAATATCCGGGGCGACGGTATCCACCACAGCCTGTGCCGCTGCCGCGGCAGCGTTTGCCGTTTCCGCTGCGGCAAGGGCGGCGGAATTATCTCCTGCCGGGCCCTGCGGTCCGCGTTCTCCCTGCGGCCCCTGTGGGCCAGCTTCGCCCTGAATGCCTTGGGGGCCGGTTTCGCCTTGGGGGCCGGTCAGCGCCGCCAGCTGCTCCGGGGTAAAGTCCTCATAGGTAAATGGATCGCCCTTCGGGCCGTCAAATTCGCCGCTGTCCTTTGCTGTTTTCAGCTGCTCTTCCAGCTTGCTGTTCAGCCACCGCAGGCGGATATAATCCTGTGCCATCTGATCGCAGCCCAGGGGATTTTCCTTCACGGTGACGGTGAAGGGGAACGTAGTCAGCTGGTCAAGGGCTTCGTTGTTGATGACGATGGCGGCCCGCACGTCTCCCGGCGTTGTGAGCATCTGGGGCGCGAGGAGGAATTCCACCCGGTTTCTGCAGACGCGAACTGCGGGCGTATCATCCTCAAGCAGATTGTACAGCCCCTTGGTGCCGCCGGGCTGGCGGTACATCACCGCGACTTCCATGTTCGCCGCAGGCCGCCAGGGCCGCCCGCCTGCCAGCAAGGTGACGGAGGCCCAGCGGGTGTTGCAGTCTCCCTGCGTTGCGTACACCCACGGGCCGTAAGTGTTCCGGACGGTCATATCGACCGTAATGTTTGTGAATGCTCTCAAGCGCATCACTCCTTTCGGTGCACACCATAGCACAGGAAGGCGTGGCTTGTCCCGCGGACGGCGTTCTGCATTTTTCGAGCGCAACAGTTTGGTGTTATTCCGAAATGTGATAAAAATGCGACAATCCCGCAAGTAATCCTCCCTGAAATTGGGTATGCTGGTGTTACCAGACCAATTCAGGGAGGATTTTCTATGCACAGGATCGTTGTGCAAAACGCCACGTATCAAATTCAGCGTGTTTTTGTCGGAACCAAGCCTGCCTGATCCCTGCACCGGGGTGCGCATCCGCTGCGCCGACCTGTGTGAGATCGTCCGGCAGGATCTGAACCATTTCGTCGCGCTTCCCGATGAGCAGATTGACGATATGGTGAAGGCCATCGTGGAGCGGGAAGCCTCCGCATCCAAGGCTGCGGAAAGGAAAGCACAAAAAGACAGGGCCGAAGCCTGGCTGAAGGTCATCGACAAGATGGTGACGAAGCTCGATATGGACAACGCCGAGGTCATTGTCGAGCAGCATATCTACTACACCTAATGGTCACCGTAGCTCCCATCCGTTTCGCACAGGATCTCGTACAGTTTCTTCAGCTCGTCGCAGCCGCATTCGTAGTTATAGACAGAAGAACGGCCGCTTTCAAAAATCAGCTGGCCATAGCTTTTCGGATCACCTTTACGCCGGAGTTCGGCGCCTTTCTCCGAAAGGTCGAACTCTGTGTAATCGTGCTCCGCGCGTCTGCGTCAAAGCTACGGCAGGCGGTCCTTGAATTGCAGGAAAACCTTCGGTGGAACATCTCGCGGGCGGGCGTCGGCGAAGGTTCCATAGTCCATAAATCTCATATCTGTGACGCCTTCTTTAGACGTTGTAAAACTCCTTGTACCACCGGGCAAAACTGCGGAGGCCGGTGCGCAGGGGCGTGGCGGGCTTGAAGCCGAAGTCCCGTTCCAGCGCGGAGGTGTCGGCATAGGTCACGGGCACGTCGCCGGGCTGCATGGGCACCAATTCTTTGTGGGCTTCGAAGTCATAATCCGCGGGCAGCACCCCGGCGGAGATCAGCTCCTGCTGCAAAATGTCCACGAAATCCAGCAGATTTTCGGGGTTCTGGTTGCCGATGTTGTACACCGCATAGGGCGGGATGGGCAGGCCGTCTTCGCCGTTTTTCTTTTCCGGCGCGCCCTGCATGACCCGAACCACGCCCTCCACGATGTCGTCGATGTAGGTAAAGTCCCGGCGGCAGTTGCCGTAGTTGAAGATCTGGATGGTCTCCCCTTTTAGCAGCTTATTCGTAAAGCCAAAGTAGGCCATGTCCGGCCGTCCGGCGGGGCCGTAGACGGTGAAGAACCGAAGACCTGTGGAGGGGATGTTGTAGAGCTTACTGTAGGCGTGGGCCATCAGTTCGTTAGACTTTTTCGTGGCGGCGTAAAGGGACACGGGATTGTCCACCTTGTCCTCAGTGGAATAGGGCACCTTCTTGTTGGTGCCGTAGACGCTGGACGAGGACGCGTATACCAAATGCTCCACGGGATTATGGCGGCAGGCTTCCAGAATGTTGTAGAAGCCGATGAGGTTGCTCTGGATGTAGGCATCGGGGTTGGTGATGGAGTAGCGCACTCCCACCTGTGCTGCCAGATTCACCACAATTTCCGGGTGAAATTCGGTGAAAATGCTGTCAACGGCCTCCCGGTCGGCGATATCGCCCTTGATAAACGTCCAGGAGGATTCCGGGTGCTTCGCGGCGCAGGTTTCAATCTGTGCCAGCCGCCAATCCTTGATGGACACATCGTAGTAATCGTTCAGGTTGTCGATGCCTACAATTTTCACCGGGGACACGGTTTCCAGCAGCTTCAGCACCAGATTGGAGCCGATGAATCCCGCCGCCCCGGTAACAAAAACGGTTTTGTTCTTCAATTCGATTCTTTCCAGAGCGTTCTCCTCAATCACGCTTGAAAATATCCCGTGTATAGACCTTTTCCTGCACATCGTCCAAACAGGAATCATAGCGGTTGGCGATGATGCAGCCGGACTGCTTCTTGAACTTTTCCAGATTATTCACGACCTTACTTCCGAAGAAGGTCTCGCCGTCCTTTAGCGTCGGTTCGTAGATAATAACCGTGGCACCTTTGGCCTTGATGCGCTTCATGACGCCCTGAATGGCGGACTGGCGGAAGTTGTCGGAGTTTGCCTTCATGGTCAGGCGGTACACGCCCACCACCACTTCCTTCTCCTTGGCCCGGTTCCAGGATTCGCTGTTTTCGTAGGCTCCGGCGATTTCCAGCACCTGATCGGCAATGAAGTCCTTCCGGGTGCGGTTAGACTCCACGATGGCGGTCATCATATTCTGAGGCACCTGGTCGAAGTTAGCAAGCAATTGCTTGGTGTCCTTGGGCAGGCAGTAGCCGCCGTAGCCGAAGGAGGGGTTATTGTAGTGGCTGCCGATGCGGGGGTCCAGGCACACGCCGTCAATGATGTCTTTCGTGCACAGGCCCTTGGTTTCGGCATAGGTGTCCAGCTCGTTAAAGTAGCTGACCCGCAGGGCAAGATAGGTATTGGCGAACAGCTTTACAGCCTCCGCTTCCGTAAAGCCCATGAACAGAGTGGGGATGTCCTCCTTGATGGCCCCCTGCTGGAGAAGGGCGGCGAACAATTCTGCCTTTTCCCTCGTGGTCTCGTCACAGGAGACAATGATGCGGGAGGGATACAGGTTATCGTACAGGGCCTTGCTCTCCCGCAGGAATTCGGGGCTGAAAATGATGTTGCCGGTATGGTATTTTTCCCGGACGGAAGCGGTATAGCCCACGGGGATGGTGGACTTGATGACCATGATGGCGCTGGGGTTGACCTTGAGAACCAGCTCGATGACCGCCTCCACAGCAGAGGTGTCGAAGTAATTCTTCTTACTGTCGTAGTTGGTGGGAGCGGCGATTACCACGAAATCCGCGTCCCGGTAGGCGCTCTCGCCGTCCAGGGTTGCGGTCAGATCCAGCTCTTTTTCCGCCAGATATTTTTCAATGTACTCGTCCTGAATGGGGGACTTGCGGTTGTTGATCAGCTCCACCTTTTCCGGGATGATGTCCACAGCGGTGACGTGGTTGTGTTGGGCCAGCAATGTGGCAATGGACAGGCCCACGTAGCCCGTACCCGCCACGGCAATATTGCAGGGCTTCACGGCAGGCTTTTCAGATGCTTTGGTTTCCTCCACGTAGAGGTCAGTGACCTCAAAATCCAGCGCCTCAGCCAGCGCTTCCAGCTGCTCAATGGAGGGCCTGAAGGCGCACTTTTCCATCTGGCCGATCATGGAGCGGTTGATATCGGTTTTCTCGGCCAGCTCGATCTGAGTCAGCCCCTGGGCCTTCCGTCTTGTTTTCACGGTCTCGGCTAACCGTTCGAAGGACAGTTTCTTCATATATCGTACCCTTTCTTGAAATGATATTATTTATATCATTTTGCGTTTCGTTTCTAAATAGGATTCCTAAATTTCTGGCTCAATTTTATCATAATATGCCAGGAAATGCAACATAAAATCCAGCATAGAAGTCAATTCTTTTTTTAATTTCTGAAACGATACGGCAGAAATGATATTATTCCTATCATATTGGGACGACGCCCATTTCCCCGCAGTTACCACGTTATACTGTCTCCCCTTGGCTACAGCCCGTACTGCCCGGATGAGGGGGATATCATTTGACTAGCAAACAAACACTACAATGGTAAACGATCCTGGATTGTTCCAATTCATTACATTCTCTGCATGGGAGATAATCCTTTTAAATTTACCCGCGTTCTCTGTGCGTTTTGTGATTGGTGCCGAATTGCGCTGAAAAATGCGACGATCCCGCAAGGTTTCCTCCCTGAAATTGGGCATACTGGTGTTACCAGACCAATTCAGGGAGGAATTTCTATGCACCAGATCGTCATGCAGAACGCCACATATCAAATTCAGCGTGTTTTTGTCGGAACCAAGCCTGTCTCCGAGCTTATTCAGGAGCGGGTCTGCTCCGCACCCCAAAACTTCCCTTTGACAAACGCGGCAGAAGCGCCCTATAATAAGGATGAGCGTACCGTTGTCCGGAGGTACAATGGTTAATCAAACTACTTTTTCTCCTTATTCCGAATTCGTTAAAGCCCGCTGCGCCTTCGCGTTTGCCTACTACCGGCTGTCCCGGGAAGAAGCCCAGCGGGGGAGTCCGCCAGTATTACCAACCAGAAAAAGCTGGTGGAGGACTACTGCAAACAGCATGATATCGTGATCGTCCGGGCCTTTGTTGATGACGGCTGGTCCGGCGGCAACTTTGAGCGGCCCGGCTTTCAGGATATGATGCGTGCCCTTCAGACCGGAGCTGCCAACATGGTCATCACCAAGGATCTGTCCCGGCTGGGTCGTGATATGCGGGAAGCCAGCTACTACGCCGAACAGTTCTTCCCGGAACACCAGATCCACTATATCGCCATCGCCGACAACTTTGATTCCGAGCGGGAAAACGTCATGGCCCCTTTCCAGTTCGCCATGAATGAGGTCTATCTGCGGGACGGCTCCCGGAAAATCAAGGATGTTCTGAAAATCAAGCGAAACCGGGGTGAATACTGCGCCTGCCCGCCCTATGGATACCGAAAAGACCCGAAGGATAAGGATAGGCTGATTCCGGACGAGATGACTGCCCCGGTGGTTCAGCGGATTTTTCGGAGCGCTGCCGATGGCCTTTCCTGCGGGAAGATTGCGGCGGCGCTGACGGAGGAGGGCATTTTTCCGCCGCTCAAGTACCGGGTCAACTGCCGGGACACCTTCACGGAAGAGGGGGCTGCCCGGGCGGTGGATCACTGGAATGGTACCACCGTCAAGCGTATCCTGAAAAACCGGGTGTATTTGGGCGACACCATTCTGGGAAAGACGAAAAAGGTCAGTGTGAAGTCCAAAAAGAAGGTGCCTGTTCCGAGAGAAAGCTGGGCCGTCACCGAAAGCACCCATGCGCCGCTGGTGGAGGAAGCCATCTTTGAACTGGCCCAGCGGAACATGGGGCGGGCGTCCAAGGACTACCGCCGGCACGAGCACGTCCGCAAAAGCATCTTCGGCGGCGTGGCGTTCTGCGAAAAATGCGGCCACGCCCTGTGCCCCTACGGCTCCGTCTACAAGGGCGACCGGGAAAAATACTGGTTCCTCAATTGCAACCACACCCGTAAGGACTTGCCAGACCCCTGCACCGGGGTGCGCATCCGCTACGCAGACCTGTGCGAAATTGTCCGCCAGGAGCTGAACCAATTCATCGCCCTGTCCGACGAGCAGATCGAAGATATGGTGAAGTCCATTGCGGAACGGGAAGCCTCGACTTCCAAGACCGCGGAACGGAAGGCCCAAAAAGACCGGGCCGAAGCCCGGCTGAAGGTCATCGACAAAATGGTGACCAAACTCTATATGGACAACGCCCAGGGCCTTCTCTCCGGCGACCGGCTGGAACGGCTGGTGGCCGATCTGGAAAAGGAGTCCAAGGGTCTGGAAGCCCAACTGGCCCAGCTGCGCGTTTCCGAGCCTGCCGGTGAAGCGTCGGAAAACTACCGGCGGTTCTTTGACCTCATCCGGCAGCACGCCCACATCGACACCCTGACCCGGGAGGACGTGCTGACCTTCGTGGAGCGCATCGAAGTCGGCCCCAAGGTTTTCCCCGAGGGCGCCAACCCCGCCGCCAGAAAGAACCCGGTGTTCACCCAAAGTGTGCGCATCTTCTACAAATTCATCGGCGAGGCCGCCGAAAACCCGGAGAATGTCCCTTTCAATATGTAGCTGGGACATCAAGGGAGAAGGCCGCATCCATATTGACGCAGATGGGGCTGGGGGACTGGGAAATTGATCAATGCACGGTGGAAACAGAATATCCAGGTGACACACCGGAGTATATCGTTACCATAACCGCCGTGCCGTCCTTTGAAGGTGTTCCAGCATGCCGCCGTCCCCAAATTTATAATCTGAAAAGTAGTGCGCCCTATGCTTCCAACTACTATTTGACAGATGCCCGGTTTCAGTTTAGCGCAAAGGGAGATTTGTTGGATTTTGAAATGTATTCCCCTGTGGATTTGAAATCCGTAATTACCCCCAATGCTCAGCTACTCCCTATGGAAGAACTTATGAAAATTGCAGTCAATCATTTCTCTCTGAGTGATGCCCAAGCCTATGATTCCCAACAGTATCTGGATGGCGATGTAGAACTGGACTGCACCGTATATTTGGATCGTGCGGATTATGGTCTTTCCCGGGTAAAGGTTCCCAATACGGATGAAAGCTACTACTATCTTCCATCGATTATCTTCTGGGGGCATGCAGATTTTATAGACAAGGACACCGGGTCTGTTTTGGAAAATTACGGAGAAGAATATCCTTACCTGATTCTGAATGCCATTGACGGCAGTATTCTCAACACAACGAACGAGTAATTCCGTGCCCTATCTGGCAGTGAATCAAAACGGGATTACGATTCAAACTCCGTTCTACCCGATTTTAATTTGGAATAATTGAACAGGAGGAATGCAATGTTCAAAAAATCGATTCCTTTGTCCTACATCCAAAGGGAGCTGTGGCACAGGATAAACGTGCTCTGGAGGCCGCGGATACGGTGATTCAAGTAATTATGAAGGATGGCAGTCAGATTTTACTTACCAACAGCGGGTGTGGACGGACTGCCGATGGCGTGGCTTTCAGTACCTTCAAAGCAGAATCGACCATTGATCTATCAAAGGTAGATCACGTTATACTCCCTGACGGCACGAAGATTGCGGTTCCCCATACATAGGTTCCCATTCTATAATGAGCAGTCTTTTTGACAAGTGATATGAGCAAGACGAGCTTCTCAACTCCATCATCACTCAGTTCCTGCTGGCATCTGAGAGCGGCAGGTTGTTGATACTCCCAAACAAGAATCTCCCATAGTTCTCTCCCCTTTCCTGGAAGAAAACTATGGGATTCTTTTATTCGGATTCTTCCGTCAATTCCTCACCAAACAAAATCGACAGGTAATCTCGCCTGCCATAGAGAATCCGGTCTACCATGACTTCCTCATTGTGAACGTGATAAAACGCCATATAGCTCCCGCAGACCAGATAGCGATAGGCAACAGGGCTGCCGGGAAGCAGAATCGGTGTTCCGGCTTCCGGAAACTGCTCCAAAGTGTGCAGTTGGGTGGCAATACGCTTCAAAGTCTGTCTGGATGCACTGGGATTGGAGAGGACTGAGGAAATGTAGTGCCGGGTTTCCTGCAAGTCTGCCTTTGCGGCAGCTGACAACTTTACCTTAGTCATGGATTCCCAGTTCCTTTTCCACATCCTCCAGAGAGAAGTACCCCTGCTCCTCCCCGGAGCGGCGGCCCTTTTCCAGCTCTGTTATCAGCTTCTGCATCGCCATCAACTTTTCATACTGGCGGTATTCCTCCATATCCAGAACCGCATAACGGCCGTGACCATTCTTGGTCAGAAACACCGGCTGTCCCACGGCAACATCCCGCAGAACCTCACCATAGTTGCGCAGATCGGAAACAGGTTTAATGTTCGGCATAGCAATGCCCCCTTTCATAGGAATAGTATACACAATATACTCTAAAAAATCAACGATGAATTTTACGATAAATTAGGCAGGATGTCGCGAAACGGTGCTGTTGACAAATACCCCCAAGCGGAATAATCCTTGAAAAATAGCCCCCAAACAATGGAAAAAGACCGCATTTGCGGCCTTTACCAGTCGTATTAAGTTCATAGCGCAGGCAGACAAGAGGCATTGTTCGGTAACGC
>JAXEXE010000070.1:0-24089 GCA_034113565.1 Faecousia sp. | reverse complement strand
ACCACCAAGGACAAGCCCGCCGGGCGGGTGGACGACCCTTACCTCAGCATCCAGCTGCGCAAGGAGCGGGAGGGGATTCTATTGTGGTGTCTGGAAGGGCTGCTGCGGCTATACTACAACGATTTCCAGTTCACCATCACCTCACGGGCACAGGAGAATCTGAACGAGGCCATCCGGGAGGGCAACAACGCCGTGGACTTTATGAAATCGAAGGGGTACTTCCGCTTTGATTCAGAGGGCGCCGCCACCTCCCGGGCGCTGTACCGGGTCTATAAGGACTGGTGCGAGGACAACGCCATGACCGCCATGAGCAGCACCAGCTTCTCCCAGTACCTGAGCCAGAATCAGGCCGCTCTGGGCCTGACCTACAGCAACAACATCCCCATCGGCAACGGCCGATACGCCAGAGGGTATAAGGGAATTCGGTGCGTATATTAGCGGGGATGCCCCCGCGGGCAATGCGTGCGCAAGATTTCTGTAATCGTTACACCATTGGGTACAGGCTCGGTATCGTTCTCTGGTACTGCTAATTAGATAAATTTTCTATAGCTGTCTAGGAAAACATGTCATTGCGAGCCAGTGCGCACACTGGTGTGGCAATCCGTACTCCATATTGTAACGGGTACGTTATTAGAGCGTGAAAAGGGGAACGGATTGCCACGTCGGGCTTCGCCCTCCTCGCAATGACATACTAATTCAGGGAAGTTCTTTTTTATCTGACAAACCCACTCCCTAACGATACCCACCCATCCGCTGCCCGCCCTGCGGCCCGCATTGTCAGCAGCCACTGGCTGCCGACACCGAGCGGTACCCAATGGTGTATCGAAACCCTCCCGGCTGGCGCACGAACTGTCCGCGGCGACCCGCCGCCTGTCGGTTATTGTCGATTGCGTTGCGCTCTGGACTGAAAATGCCCGTCTTGTCTGTCTGGGTGTCTGATTCCTTTGGTCAGACCGCGGGCCGTACAAACAGGAACACGCTCCATCAACGCCCATGGGCTGTTTTTTGGAAAATGTGCAAAAATTTGCAAGAATTTATTTGCAATTTTTTGACGTATATGTTATACTGTTCAGGTCAAATACAGACAGTCGAAATTTATAACCATACAGGCGATTTTGGCAAGCCTGAAGATAGGAAAGGGGTATTTAACGAATGTCTCACAAGTACGTTTATCTGTTCACCGAAGGCAACGGCAAAATGCGGGAGCTGCTGGGCGGCAAGGGCGCGAACCTCGCGGAAATGACCAACATCGGTCTGCCTGTCCCCCAGGGCTTCACTATTTCTACCGAGGCCTGCACCAAGTATTACGAGGATGGCCGCACGATCAACCCTGAAATTCAGGCGCAGATCATGGAATACGTGGACAAGCTGGAAGCCATCACCGGCAAAAAGTTCGGCGATCGTGAAAATCCGCTGCTGGTCTCCGTCCGTTCCGGCGCCCGGGCCTCCATGCCCGGCATGATGGACACCATCCTGAACCTGGGCCTGAATGAGGACGTGGTGGGCGTTCTGGCCGCCAAGTCCGGCAACCCCCGCTGGGCCTGGGACTGCTACCGCCGCTTTATCCAGATGTACTCCGATGTGGTCATGGAAGTGGGCAAGAAGTACTTTGAAGCCCTCATCGACCAGATGAAGGAGCGCAAGGGCGTCACCCAGGACGTAGAGCTGGATGCCGACGACCTGAAGGAGCTGGCCTTCCAGTTCAAAGCTGAGTACAAGTCCAAGCTGGGTGTGGACTTCCCCACCGACCCCAAGGAGCAGCTGATGGGCGCCATCAAGGCCGTGTTCCGCTCCTGGGACAACCCCCGCGCCAATGTTTACCGTCGTGAGAACGACATTCCCTATTCCTGGGGCACCGCCGTCAACGTCCAGTCCATGGCCTTCGGCAACATGGGCGACGACTGCGGTACCGGCGTTGCCTTCACCCGGAACCCCGCCACCGGCGAGAAGAAGCTGTTCGGCGAGTTCCTGACCAACGCTCAGGGCGAGGACGTGGTGGCCGGTGTCCGGACTCCCATGCCCATCTCCGAGATGGCGGAGAAGTTCCCCGAGGCCTTCGCCCAGTTCACCAACGTCTGCCAGATTCTGGAGAGCCACTACCACGACATGCAGGACATGGAGTTCACCGTGGAGAACGGCAAGCTCTACATGCTGCAAACCCGTAACGGCAAGCGTACCGCCCCCGCCGCGCTGAAGATCGCCTGCGATCTGGTGGACGAGGGTATGATCGACGAAAAGCAGGCTGTTGCCATGATCGAACCCCGGACGCTGGACACCCTGCTGCATCCCCAGTTCGACGCCGCCGCCCTGAAGAAGGCTCAGCCTGTGGGCCGGGCGCTGGCTGCTTCTCCCGGTGCCGCCTGCGGTAAGATTGTCTTCACCGCTGAGGACGCCAAGGCCTGGGCTGACCGGGGCGAGAAGGTGGTTCTGGTTCGTCTGGAGACCTCTCCCGAGGATATCGAGGGCATGATGAGCGCCCAGGGCATTCTGACCGTTCGTGGCGGTATGACCTCTCACGCCGCCGTCGTGGCCCGTGGCATGGGCCGCTGCTGCGTCTCCGGCTGCACCGAGATCAAGATGGACGAGGAGAACAAGACCTTCGTGCTGGCGGGCAAGACCTACCGCGAGGGCGACTGGCTGAGTCTGGACGGCTCCACCGGCTGCATCTACGAGGGTCAGATTCCCACCGTGGACGCGGAAATCGCCGGCGAATTCGGCCGGATTATGGCCTGGGCTGACAAGTACCGCACCCTGAAGGTCCGCACCAACGCCGATACCCCCCGGGATGCCATCAAGGCCCGCTCTCTGGGCGCGGAAGGCATCGGCCTGTGCCGTACCGAGCATATGTTCTTCGAGGAAGGCCGTATCGCTTCCTTCCGGGAGATGATCTGCTCCGACACCGTGGCTGAGCGGGAAGCCGCTCTGGCGAAGATCGAACCCATGCAGCAGGCCGACTTCGAGGCTCTGTATGAAGCCATGGAGTCCTACCCCGTCACCATCCGGTTCCTGGATCCCCCGCTGCACGAGTTCGTCCCCACCACTGAGGAGGAAATCGCCGCGCTGGCCGAAACCCAGCACAAGTCCGTACAGGAGATCAAGGATATTATCGCTTCCCTGCATGAGTTTAACCCCATGATGGGCCACCGGGGCTGCCGTCTGGCGGTCACCTATCCCGAAATTGCCGCCATGCAGACCCGTGCCGTCATCAAGGCCGCGCTGGCTGTGAAGGGCCGTCACCCCGACTGGAACCTGGTTCCCGAAATCATGATTCCCCTGACCGGCGATGTGAAGGAGCTGAAGTTCGTCAAGGACGTGGTGGTGAAGGCTGCTGACGCGGAGATCGCTGCCGCCGGTGTGGAGCTCAAGTACGAGGTCGGCACCATGATCGAGATTCCCCGTGCCTGCCTGACCGCCGATGAGATGGCCAAGGAAGCCGAGTTCTTCTGCTTCGGCACCAACGACCTGACCCAGATGACCTACGGCTTCAGCCGTGACGACGCGGGCAAGTTCCTGGATGCCTACTATGAGCACAAGATCTTCGAGAATGATCCCTTCGCCAAGCTGGATCAAACCGGCGTGGGCATGCTGATGGAGATGGCTGTCTCCAAGGGCAAGGCGGTTCGTCCCAGCCTGCACTGCGGCATCTGCGGCGAGCACGGCGGCGACCCCATGTCTGTGGAGTTCTGCCACAAGATCGGTCTGGACTACGTCTCCTGCTCTCCCTTCCGGGTGCCCATCGCCCGCCTCGCCGCCGCACAGGCTGCGATCAAGGACAGCAGAAATTAATATTCCAAACAATTGCTCCCCGGTTCTTTTCGAACCGGGGAGCTTCGTTTGTCAAAATGCGGCACATAAGGAACGATTGAGGCATCCCGTACCGTGTAACACTGTCGAGCAGCGCCTAATGGTTTATCGATTGCACACCATCTGAGCACCCATTGCCGCCGCTGGCGGCTTATTCTGATACTTTGAAATGGTTAGAATTCGCACTTCTTGGCGATGTAGTCTTTCAGCTCGCTGATGGGGATACGCACCTGCTCCATGGTGTCCCGGTCACGGACGGTGACACAGTTGTCGGCAGGGGTGTTCTCGTCGCCCACGGTCTGGAAGTCCACAGTGACGCACAGAGGCGTTCCAATCTCGTCCTCCCGGCGGTAGCGCTTGCCGATGGAGCCGGCATCGTCGAAGTCCACCATGAAGTCCTTCTTGAGCATTTTGTAAATCTCCTCGGCCTTGGGGCTGAGCTTCTTGGAAAGGGGCAGGACCGCCGCCTTGAAGGGAGCCAGGTAGGGGTGCAGGTGCAGCACAGTGCGGATATCGGGCTTGCCGTTCTTGTCCACGCCAACCTGCTCCTCGTCGTAGGCTTCGCACAGGAAGGCCAGCGCCACCCGGTCGCAGCCCAGGCTCGGCTCGATGACGTAGGGAATGTAGTGCTCACCCTTCTCCTGATCGAAGTATTCCAGGCTCTTGCCGGAAGCCTCCTGATGGCGGCCCAGATCATAGTTGGTACGGTCGGCAATGCCCCACAGCTCGCCCCAGCCGGAGCCGAAGGGGAACTGGTACTCGATGTCGGTGGTAGCCCGGGAATAGAAGGCCAGCTCCGCAGGCTCATGATCCCGCAGACGCAGGGAGTCTTCCTTGATGCCCAGAGAAATCAGCCAGTTCTTACAGAAGTCCTTCCAGTAGGCGAACCACTCCAGGTCGGTGCCGGGCTGGCAGAAGAACTCGCACTCCATCTGCTCGAATTCCCGGGTACGGAAGGTGAAGTTGCCCGGGGTGATCTCATTCCGGAAGGCCTTGCCCACCTGGCAGACGCCGAAGGGGAGCTTGCGGCGGGTGGTGCGCTGGATATTGGCGAAGTTCACGAAAATGCCCTGCGCGGTCTCGGGACGCAGATAGCAGGTGGAGGCGGTGTCCTCGGTGACGCCGATCTGGGTCTTGAACATCAGGTTGAACTTGCGGATGGGGGTGAAGCTGTGCTTGCCGCAGGTGGGGCAGACCACATCCTCGTGCTCGGAAATGAAGGCGTCCATCTCGTCAAAGCTCATGGCGTCCACGTTGACGCCCTTGCCGGACTCGGATGCCTCGATGAGCTTGTCCGCCCGCTGCCGGGCGCCGCAGCCCTTGCAGTCCACCAGCGGATCGGAGAAGTTGCCCACATGACCGGTGGTGACCCAGGTCTGGGGGTTCATCAGGATGGCGGCGTCCAGACCCACGTTGTAATCGGACTCCTGTACGAACTTTTTCAGCCACGCCTTCTTGACGTTATTTTTGAACTCCACACCCAGAGGGCCGTAGTCCCAGGAGTTGGCAAGGCCGCCGTAGATTTCGGAACCGGCATAGACGAAGCCCCGGTTCTTGCAGAGGTTTACAATCATGTCCAGGGTTTTTTCACTGTTTTTCATGGTATTTCCTCCAAATTTTTGGGTATTCTTATTGCTGAGTGTTTATTATACAGGGATTTTCCCCGTAAATCAAGAGGGAAAGTCGGATTATTCCGAATAGCGGAAGCTTTCGCCCAAATCAGAAATCATCTTTTCATAGACCATGTCGCTCAAGGCTACGGTGTTCAGCCCAGCGTAGCTTTCCGGCGGGATCACCTCCACCAGATGCAGCTCCACGTCCGTGTGGCCAAAGTGCTTCAGATTTTTGAAAATGTCCCGGGTGTTCTGGATGGTGCACACCACAATGGGCACATTGGTCTTTTGGGCGATTTTGAAGACACCGGGGCGGAAGGGGTGCACCTTGCCGTCCTTGCTGGTGTAGCCCTCGGGGAAGGCGCAGACGGAAACCTTGTCCTCCTTGATGAGCTGGATGCACCGCAGAATGGATTTCAGGGCCTGCCGGTCGTTTTCCCGGTCGATGGGCTGGCAGAGGATTTTGTGCATGAAGGCCCCGATGAAGGGCAGCTTATAATTTTCCTTCTTAGTCAGAAAGGCCAGTTGGCTTTCCCGGAAGCAGTGGAGCACGATGCCCGGGTCGGCAACGAACAGGTGGTTGCACACCAGCAGGAAGCGGCCCTCTTTGGGGGTGTTCTCCAAACCCTTCGTATGCACCCGAACCCGCACCAGCTGAATCAGAGCTTCAATATAAAGGTGCATGACGGCCCGGTAGAATTTACTGTCCTCTTCCTGCGGTTTGTTCAGGTCCACCACGCCGCAGACCACACACAAAAAGAGAAGCGCCAGCAAAAATAGCGCCGCGTAAATCCCCACAAACAGCAGCGGAAGCGTCCAGAATGCCCAGCCTGCGCAGGCAAAGATCACGCAGGAAACCAGAAGTGAAGCGGCGGCAATGGTCTTGAGCAGCATAAAATTCCTCCATTTTTCGCAGATAGTGGTATTATACTCCGTTTTTTCCCGCAAAACAAGGCAGAATACTGAACAAAGAGTTTTTTCGCAGGGGACTGGAAATTGGGACAATCAACTGCTATAATGCAGCTATCAAGGAAATGGGAGGAATGGGCTGTGAAGCTGAAGGAGTTTCTGCCGCTGTCTGCCCTGCTGCTGGGGCAGTACTGTCTGCAGCTGCGGCGAACCTTATATATGAAAGCGGTCGACGCGACGGGACTGCTGGTGTCCGGCACGACGCTGGAATGGGAAATCTATCTGCTGAGCGCCGCGGTTCTGCTGCTGTTCGCCGCAGCCAGCCGAAAGCAGGAGGGAAAAATCCTGACGGGTTCCGTTACCGCGCTGGGGCAGCTTGTGGGCGCTGTGGGCATCGGCTGGACGGCTCTGCGGTATCCGGGGGAAATGCCCGGCCTGGTGGGAAATCTGTGGAGAATCCTTGGAATTGTCTCGGCTCTGTGCCTGATCTGGTCGGCTTATTGCTTCTTCCGTGGGAAAACGCCCCAGTTTCTTGTCCTGCTGGCGCCCTGCCTGTTCTGGCTGGTGCATCTGGTAGACAACTACCGGGGCTGGAGCGGCGCGCCCCAGCTGCAAAGCTACCTGTTCGCGCTGCTGGGCACCATGACCATGGCCCTGTTTTCCTACTACACCGCCGCCGGCGCCGTGGGGCTGGGAAAGCCCCGGCGGTTAAAATTCACCGCGCTGGCTGCGGGGTATCTCTGCGCTGCCGCCGCTATGCCGGGGAAGAATCAGTTCCTGTATCTGCTGTCCGCCCTGTGGGCCCTGTCCAGTCTGTAAATTGTGCTTTAGCGGAATAAGAATGGATGTCATTGCGAGCCAGTGCGCTTAAGTGGCGTGGCAATCCGTTCCCCTTAAAATGTCCCGATTTGCACCTGTTACCAAGGAGAAAACGGATTGCCACGTCGCTTCGCTCCTCGCAATGACATCTAAATCAGCAATGTTCCCCTTTAGCTGTTTTTTGACGCAGCCTGGTCAATATCATTCGAAATAAGGTTGTGAACCATGTTTTTACCCCCAAATATACAAAATTGTATCGATTTATTGGAAGCTGCCGGGTTTGCCGCCTACGCCGTGGGGGGCTGCGTCCGGGATGCCTGTCTGGGGCGAAACCCCCACGACTACGACCTGTGCACCGGCGCATTGCCCGCACAGACCGAGGCGGTCTTCCGGGATTTCCGGCTGGTGCTTGCCGGGGAAAAGCACGGCACCGTCACCGTGATTACGGAGGACGGCCCTGTGGAGATCACCACCTTCCGCACGGAGGGGGGCTACCGGGACAACCGGCACCCGGACTGGGTGAAATTCGTGCCGGACATCCAAGGCGACTTGGCCCGCCGGGACTTCACCGTCAACGCCATGGCCTACTCCCCGACGAGAGGGTTTGCCGACCCCTTCGGCGGTCGGGAGGACCTCCGAAACCACGTTTTGCGGGCTGTTGGCGACCCGGAGGCCCGATTCCGGGAGGATTCCCTGCGGATTCTGCGGGGGGTGCGGTTTGCCGCCCGGTTCGGCCTGACCCCGGAGGAGCACACCATGCAGGCCATGCTTTCTCAGGCGGGGCTGATGGAAAATCTGGCCCGGGAGCGGGTATTTGAAGAATTATGTAAACTGTTGCTGGTGGCAAAGGCGGAGGACATCACCCGGTTTGCCCCGATTCTGGCGGCGGTGATTCCGGAGCTGGCCCCCATGATCGGCTTCGACCAGCGCAGCCCCCACCACGCCTACGACCTCATCACCCACACCGCCCATGTGGTGGAGGGGGTTCCGCCGACGCTGCCCCTTCGCTGGGCGGCGCTGCTCCATGACACGGGCAAGGTAAAAACCTTTACGCTGGACGCCACGGGCCGGGGCCATTTTTACGGTCACGCCAGAGACAGCGCCGCCATTGCCGACGATATTCTGCGCCGCCTGAAGGCTCCCACTGCCCTGCGGGAGGAGGTCGTGCCCCTGATTGGAAGGCATATGACCCGGCTCCAGCCGGACAGGAAGCTCCTGCGCCGTCAGGTGTCGAAATACGGCTTTCCCATGGTGGAAGCACAGCTTGCCCTGCAGCAGGCGGACATGGGCAGCAAGGGCACGGTTGAGGACGACGGCAGTGCGGTGTTTGCCGAAGTAAGGCAGCTGCTCGCGGATTTGAAAGCGGAGGACGCCTGCCTGAGCCTGAAAGATCTGGCAGTCAACGGCAATGACCTGATGGCTCTGGGCTTTCAGGGGAGGGCCATCGGCGCCTGCCTGAACCGGCTGCTGGAGCTGGTGGTCGAGGAGCGGCTGCCCAACAAAAAAGAGGCCCTGCTGGCCTTCGCCGCAGGGATAAAGGAGGAAACCCCATGAAAATCGCCATCGTCACCGGAGCCAGCTCCGGTATGGGACGGGAATTTGTCCGTCAGTTAGCGGATTATGTACAGGTGGAGGAAATCTGGGCCATTGCCCGACGGCAGGAGGCGCTGGAAGCCCTGAAATCCGAAACCCCAGTCCCGGTGCGGCCCATTGTGCTGGACTTACTGGAAAAAAACAGCTTTGACAAAATCCGCACCCTTTTGGAAACAGAGCAGCCGGAGGTTCGCCTGCTGGTCAACGCCGCAGGCTTCGGCAAATTCGGCGCTTACCACAGGACTTCCATCGAGGACGACTGCCGCATGATCGACCTGAACTGCAAGGCCCTGCTGGTAATGACCCGGCTATGCATCCCCTATATGCAGCCGGGCAGCTGCATTCTGGAGCTGGACAGCCTGTCCGCCTTTCAGCCGGTACCCTACATCACCACCTACGGCGCAACGAAAGCCTTCGTCCTGAGCTACAGCCGGGCCATGAACCGGGAACTGAAAATCAGGGGCATCCGGGTCATGGCCATGAATCCCGGCTGGGTGAAAACCGAGTTTTTCCGCCACGCCTTCCAGAGCAACGACGGTGAGGTACAGTATTTTGACCGGCTGTACGAGGCAGCGGAGGTGGTAAAAACCGGGCTGCACGACCTGTATCACACGAAAAAGGACTGTTCCATCCACGGCCTGCCCGTGAAGCTTCAGGTGCTTGCCGTTAAGCTGGTGCCCCACCGGTTCGTCATGGATATCTGGCTGAACCAGCAGAAAAAGGCGAAAAATAATATGGATTTGGTAAAATAACATGAAAAAGAAACTATTCGCTCTGATACTGACCCTGTCGGTACTGCTGTGCGGCTGTGCGGAGATTCTGCCACCGGAACCCACCGTCTCCGGGAAGGGCCTGACCGTCCAGTTTATTGACGTGGGGCAGGCGGACTGCGCGCTTTTGTCGTGCGATGGGGAGTATCTGCTCATTGACGGCGGCAACCGGGACGACAGCCAGCTGGTGGTGTCCTTCCTGGAACAGCAGTGCGTACAGGAGCTGGCCGCCGTGGTGTGCACCCACGCTCATGAGGACCATGTGGGCGGCCTGCCCGCCGTGCTGGCGGTGTACCCCACGAAAGCGGTGTACGCCCCCACAAAGACCTATTCCTCCAACATTTTCGACAAATTCGTCTACTACACCGACCAGCAGGGGCTGGACATCACCATTCCCTCCCCCGGCGACCGGTTCTCGCTGGGGCAGGCGGAGGTCACGGTGCTGGGGCCGGTAAAATCCTACGCCGAAACCAATAATACCTCCATCGTTCTGATGGTTACTTACGGCGAAACCGCCTTCCTCTTCACCGGCGACATGGAGACCGACGCGGAAAACGACATGCTGGACTACTGGGAGGATCGGGTAAATTGGCAGGCCGATGTTCTGAAGGTGGGCCACCACGGCTCCAACACCTCCACCGGCTACCGCTTCCTGAATGCGGTCAACCCGGAATACGGCGTCATCAGCGTGGGGAAGGGCAATGACTACGGGCACCCCCACGCAGAGCCAATGTCCCGGCTGCGGCAGGCAGGGGTCACCATTCTGCGCACCGACGAGCTGGGCGCCATTCAGGCCGTGTCCGACGGGAAGGAAGTCACCTTCACCTGGGCCAACCAGTCCGCTGTTCCCGAAAACGCGGAAGCGGCGGAACAGGTGTTCATCGGCAACAAAAACTCCAAAAAGTTCCACGCCCCGGACTGCAAAAACCTGCCCGCCGAGAAAAACTCCGTGGAATTTTCCTCCTATCAGCAGGCCATCGACGCAGGATACACCCCCTGCGGAAGCTGCCTTGGGTAAGGGGGAGCGTGGAGTGTGAAGTGTGGAGAGTGAAGAGTGGGAAAGCGCGGAAAACAAAGAGTGGAGAGCGAAGTATTTTCACTCCACTCTCCACTCTCAACTCTCCACGCATAATCAGTGTGGCATAAACACGTTGATGTCCACGTTTCCCCGAATTCCGGGTACCCTGCCGCTGCTGGTCCACTGCCACATTTCCACCTTCCAGGGGTAGGTCATGCGGTCCTGATACAATGCCAGCCAGAAGGGGTAGTCCTCCAGCTCACTGAGGTAGTACAGATTCTCCGACTGGTGCCAGTTGAAGTAGACCATGGGCTGATAGCCCATTTTTTTCATCTGTCCGCAGAAGTGGAGCTGGATGTCCGTCAGGGTCCGGGCGTCCATGTTTTTCGTCCGGGCATCCGGATCGGGGATTTCCCAGTCCAGCACCAGCGGCATGTCCAAATCCACATCCGCCAGCATATTCAGCATGAACTGAATCTCCTCGTCGGTTTCCTTGATATTCAGCGCCTGAGAGAAGAAGTAGGCGCCGATTTTCAGACCCGCTTCCCTGGCCTCCTTCAGATTCTTTTTGGCGTACTCGTCCTCCACCAGCTTGCCGCTGCCGTAGCCACGGTAGCCCAGCCGGATGATGGCGAACTCAATGCCGGAATCCTTTACCGCCGCCCAGTCAATGTCCCCCTGATGGGCGGATACGTCCACGCCGGGACTGCTGTTCACATTCTGAAGCAGCAGATAATTATGGCGGTTATACTGGAAATCATATCGGCCATAGGGGTTCCGGTCCGGGGGAATGGTGGGGTTCTCCGGTTCTGTCTCGGAAATCGTCGGCTCCAGAATCACTTCCTCCTTCGGTTCCGTCTGCCGGATGTACTGCTCCTTCGCCGTCTCCGGGTCTTCGTCCCGGGACATATAGGGAAGGCTCAGAACCAGCACCACAATCAGCAGCACCGCCGCAATTGCCGCCACGATGCCCATAACGGCCTCCGGGCGAACCCTTCGGGAGCGGGCGCGCAAATCCTCGAGCACCACTTCCTCCTCGGGATAATCGTCCTCTTTCTCAAAATCAAAATCTTCCTTTTCGTTTTCCGGCAGCTTCAATAAATTCACGGTCACTGCCCCCTTTCAAAATTCGCTTCCTTTCGGCACAGTATACCATAGTTTCCCCCATTCGCCAAGGGGGTAATTCCTCTTAAATAAATCTTAAACAATCCGTAAACTTTCCCTGCCGAATGTTGCATTCCGTCTGTTTTGCAATATAATATGTGGTAAACGCGAATATTTCTTAACCGGGTGATTTCTATGAATGGCATTGGCAGCTGGCTGCGGCAGCTCTCCGCGCGGCTTTCCGCGCTTCTGCGGGGGTTTATGGCAGGGCGCTATGGCACGGACAAACTGAATATGGTAATCCTGAGCGTAGGTCTGGCGGTGAGCCTGCTGTCCGTCATTTTCCGCTACCCGCCGGTAAATCTTCTGCTGGTGGTGCTGAGCTACGGGCTGATGATCTGGGCCATCTTCCGCACCCTGTCCCGGAACACCTACAAGCGGTATCAGGAAAACCGGAAGTTTTTGCAGGTAATCAATCGGCTGAAGGACCGGCGCAACCGCTACTTTGACTGCCCCAAGTGCCGTCAGATGGTGCGGGTGCCCCGGGGGAAGGGAAAAATTTCCATCACCTGCCCCCGCTGCCACGAAAAATTTATTCGTAAAACATAAAATGGCCCCCAAATGTTGGATTTCTGTACAACATTTGGGGGTCATATTACATTTAACCAGATTCTCTCCCGCAAAAAAGTTTGCCGTCAGGAGCTTGGTGGTTTTTGCGGCAGTTATTTTCAGAACTACCATGAGTGGATTATGTGGGATGCTATCAGTCATTTCATTGAAAGATTGACAAGAATTGCAGAACTTGCTGCAATGGATGCGGCTTCTATGGAGCCAGGGCACCGCCATAATAGATAATGGTGTGATTGCCAAGCAATCAGAGAATTCTGATTCGCTGTGGGTCGCACCACGGTAGGCGGTTATCTCCCTGTTTTACAGGGGGTGAACTTCAATGCCCCCTGTCTTTTCAGAGAGGGGGTGATGATGATGGTTACATATTCAGAGCTTTTTCTGTTTGGAACATTCGTCATCAGTCTTGTCAGTCTGATTCTTCAGATAACAAAGAAGAAGTAACCGCCCCAAAAGTTCCCCAACTTTAGCGGTTACTTCAACCAACGAACCAGGGAGCTGATCGTCTATCGGCAGCGCCCTTTTTCTATTGTCATTATACCACTCATTGAGTGGTTGTCAAGGCCTACAGCACTTCAAACTTATACCCCACGCCCCAGACGGTCTTGAGGCTCCAGTTGGAGTGCACATTCTCCAGCTTCTCACGAAGGCGCTTCACATGCACATCCACCGTCCGGGAATCGCCGAAGTAGTCAAAGCCCCAGACCTCGTCCAGCAGCTGGTTGCGGGTGTAGACCCGGTTGGGAGAGGATGCAAGGTAATACAGCAGCTCCATCTCCTTAGGCGGCGTGTCAATTTTTTTGCCGTCCACAATCAGCTCAAAGGCGTCCATGTCAATGGTCAGCTTGTCGAACACCAGCTTTCGGGCCTTCTTTTCGGTGGTGACGCCGGAGGTGCGGCGCAGCACCGCTTCGATTCGGGCCAGTACCTCCTTCATTTCGAAGGGCTTGGTGATGTAGTCGTCGGCGCCGGCCTTCAGGCCGCTGACTTTGTCGTCGGTCTCGCCCTTGGCGGTGAGCATGATGATGGGGGTCTGGGACTCGGCCCGGATGGCCTTGCACACAGCCCAGCCGTCCATGACGGGCATCATCACATCCAGCAGCACCAGATCGGGCTTGATGGCTCGGAATTTCGCCAATCCCTGCCCGCCGTCGGTGGCAACCGTCACGGCGTAGCCCTCCTTTTCCAGATACATTTGCAGCAGCTCCGCAATATTATGATCGTCTTCCGCGATCAAAACCGATACAGCCATGTCTGTTTCCTCCCTTTGTTTCCTTTTTCCCTATTATAGCGCATTGCCGCGGAGGAACGTGAACAATTTGTAAAGAATACGCCCCCAATTTGTGAACACGAAAAAGGGGTTGCATTTGCCGGGCGGAGAAGGTATGATAGAGGTAATGCGTTGACAGTTTTTTACGGGAAAAGGAGCAACTTATGGTAATTGAATTATTGAAGGCCGTACTCTTCGGCATTGTGGAGGGCGTGACGGAGTGGCTGCCCATTTCCTCCACGGGACATCTGATTCTGCTGGACGAGTTCATCACCCTGAACGTTTCCGACGCGTTTAAGAGTATGTTTGACGTGGTGATTCAGCTGGGCGCCATTTTGGCGGTGATTGTGCTGTTTTTCCACAAGCTGAACCCCTTCTCCCCCAGTAAGTCGGACGGGGAGAAAAAGCAGACCTGGCAGCTCTGGTTCAAGGTCATCGCCGCCATCATTCCCTCGGGCATCGTGGGCGTGCTGTTCGACGACTGGATGGAGGAACACCTGCATAACGCGGTGGTGGTGTCCATTGCCCTGATCGTCTACGGAATCGCCTTTATTCTGGTGGAGCGCCGCAATACCCGTGGAAAATTCCAGCGGATTTCCACAAAGGACGGTGTGACCGTTGCCCGGCTGAAGCAGAATTCTGTGGACAACGTGTTCGACATTACTTACCGCACCGCGCTGATCATCGGATGCTTCCAGTGCCTGAGCCTGATTCCCGGCACCTCCCGTTCCGGCTCCACCATTCTGGGCGCTATCTTAATTGGCGTAGGACGCAGTGCCGGCGCGGAATTCTCCTTCTTCATGGCGATTCCCACCATGCTGGGGGCCTCCGCTATCAAGATGCTGAAATTTTTGCTGTCCGGCGTCAGCGCCACCGGCACGGAAATCGGTGTGCTGGTGGTGGGCTGTGTGGTGTCCTTCGTGGTGAGTTTGCTGGTCATCAAGGGCCTGATGCAGTATGTGCGGAGCCATTCCTTCTCCGCCTTCGGCGTGTACCGCATCGTGCTGGGCATCATCGTGCTGGCGTATTTTGCGTTGTTTGCTTGAGCAGAATTTAGCGAATTAGCATGTCATTGCGAGGAGGGCGAAGCCCGACGTGGCAATCCGCATTCCCTTTGGCACTCCGATGATGAAGCTTCTCCAAAGGAGAACGGATTGCCACGCCAGTGTGCGCACTGGCTCGCAATAACATGTTGTCTTAATCAGAGAAAGAACAATGATGCTGAATTAAACGATCAGTATATAGAAATAAGGAGGCACCCCTATGGACTACACACTGGAAAACGAGTACCTGAAGGTCACGATCACCACCTCCGGCGCTCAGGTCAAAAGCGTGATTCGCAAGTGTGACGGCGTGGAGCATATGTGGCAGGCGGACAAGGCGGTCTGGGGCTATCACGCGCCCATTCTGTTCCCCCACTGCGGCAAGGTGGTGGACGGCGTCATCGAGGCCAAGGGGCAAACCTGTCAGTCCCCCCAGCACGGCTTTGCTCGGCTGATGGAGCACAGCTTCGTGGACCAGAGCCAGGATACGCTGGTGCTGGAGCTGTGCGCAGACGAGGAAACCCGGAAAATGTTCCCCTACGAATTCCGGCTGGTGTCCATCTTCACGCTGGAGGGCAGCACCCTGCACCACACCCTGAGTGTGGAGAATCTGGACGGGTGCGCCATGCCCTTCGGCATCGGCTACCATCCCGGCTTTGCCATTCCCTTCGACGATCAGCACACCGCCGAAGACTACGAGCTGCGTTTTTCCGAGCCGGAGTCTCCCCTGTGCGTCAATAACCTGCCCCACGGGCTGATGCACGGCAACCTCTATTATCTCGGCTCCAACATTCAGTCCATTCCCATTGACGACAAGCTCTTCGCCAATGACTCTCACTGCATGGTGAACCTGCGCTCCCAGACCCTGGGGCTGTACGAAAAGGACACGGGCCGGGCGGTGGTCTGCGACATCTCCCAGTTCCCCTACACTCTGATCTGGAGCAAGCCCGGTACGCCCAAATTCGTGTGCATCGAGCCATGGCACAGCCTGCCCTCTCCGGAGAACGGCAGCACCCGCTGGGAAGAAAAGCCCGCCGCCGCCATTCTGGCCCCCGGCGAGGAATGGAGCTGCACCTTAAGCACCAGTTTTGTCCGATAATGGATTTCTGTCACCGTGAGCCGGCGGCCCTGCCGGCTCACGGTGATTTTTTTGTCTTGAAAAATGGGGCAGGCGGCGGTATAATAGTCAGAAGTATGTAAAAAGGACGTAAAATATGCGCAAAAATAAGATTGCCGTCTGTCTCATGACGGCGCTGCTTTTGCCGGTAATGGCCCTAACGGAGCTGGTGTCCATGCAGGAGGAGAATTATCCCCTCTCGGCGGAAATTCTCACTTCCGGCGGCAGTGAAAAAATCGCCTGCTGGTGGAAACAGGACTGCTACTATGTGTTTCTGCCCAGCGGCGCGGACCCAAACCGGACAAAGCTGGTGACAGACCCGCTGTACCCGGTATGGATTGAAGGCCAGCGGATCGACAGCAGTACGGTTTGCGGAGAATTCCCCTTTAATGAGCCGCTGACGCTGACCAGCAAAAGATGGGGCAGGACCTACGAGGAGCAGGTATTTTTCTGCCAGTCGGCGAATGCTCCGACCCTGTACATTGACACCGCCTCCGGCTCCATGGACTATATTCACAAGGAAAAGGGCAATTGCGAAGCAGGTGTCCTGCGGCTGTATGACCAATCGGGGGAATTCAACTGTGATGCCCAGATCCGGGCCATCAACGGCCGGGGAAACGGCACATGGGAATCGGATAAGAAACCCTACAGCGTGGAACTGACCCAAAAGACAGATCTTCTGGGCATGGGTGCCGCGAAAAAGTGGATTCTGCTGGCTAACTACTACGATGATTCCAATATCTCCAATAAAATGTGCTTTGATTTTGCCGCCGAGGTTGGCTGCGCCTACACCCCGGAGTGTCAGTGGGTGGACCTGTACCTGAATGGAAATTACGCAGGGCTGTATCTGCTCAGCGAGCGCAACGAGGTGGATTCCCAGCGGGTGGACATCGAGGAGAATGACAGCTTTCTTCTCTCCATGGAGCTTGAAGAACGGTGGAACGGTACCAATTATCCTGCCTTCCTATCCATGCACGGGAATCTGCTCAGAATCCACCATGCCGGAATGCCGGCAGATTGGGCACGGGAGATCTGGCAGTCGGCGGAGGATGCCGTCTTTTCTGAGGACGGGGTGGATCCCCGGACGGGGAAAAGATGGGAAGAGCTGATTGACACGGAGTCCTGGGCACAGCAATACCTCCTGTGGGAGGTGTTCGCGGAGTTTGATGCCGGAACTATCAGCAAATTTTTCTATTATGACCCTCAGACCGATAAAATATATGCGGGGCCTGTGTGGGATATGGACAATATTCTGAACCGAATCGGAATACATCCGCCGAATATTCTGGCGGCACAGAGAAAGTACGGCTGGAATCGGGACGAGATATCCCTGTTTTATCGGCTCTATCAGCTGGATGGCTTCCGAGAAACGGTAAAGAAGCTGTACCGGGAGGAATACCGTCCCAGACTTCTGGAACTGGCGGAAACAGGTATGCAGGCGTATCTTGCCCAGAGCCTGCCTGCCGCCCGGCTGAACTGCATCCGCTGGGAAACGGGGGACCCTGCCGAGCGAATCGCAAGTATGGAGCAGTATCTGAAAGCGCGCATTGCGTTTTTGGATGATTATTTGGGCCATGAGTCGGACTACTGCGTTCTTGAGGTTTTGTCGGAGCCACAGTGGCGGAGCTTCGCGGTGAAACGTGGGGAAACGGTGGACTTTCTGTCGACGCGAGACGTGATATGGGTGGATTATGAAACCGGAGAACCGTTTGATCTGACGGCCCCGATGACCCGTGACCGGGCAGTGATGAGAACCAGTGCCTCGAACCCTTCTGCCGAAGAAAGCGCAACGGAGTATACACAATGCGAAGAAACAGAATAATTGTCCTGATTATGACACTGCTGCTTTCTCTGACGGCTGCCGCCATCGTGTATTATCAGGAGCAATGGGAGGATTTTCCCCTTACGGTGATCGTAGAATCAGAGGGCGGACGGGAGGAAATCCAGTGCTGGAAGAAAATCCCGGATACTTATTATGTATTTCTCCCGGGATATGCGGACCCGGGGCAGGCGGAAATTCAGACGAATTGGTTTCACCCCATATCTATCGAGGGCAAAAGAATTGGGAAAGGCGCTTTCTTCGGTGACTTCCCTTTGAACGTTCCCCTGCGGATGACCTATTCCAATCGGGGAAGGACCATCGAGCAGACCCTGATCTTTACCCAATCCGGCGGGGTAGCCACCATGTTTTTGGATACGGCGTCCGGGAGCATGGATTATGTAAACCAGTCCCGGGACAACAGCGAGGGAGGAACCCTTCGTCTGTATACGCCGGAAGGCGCGCTGGACTGCTTTGCCGGGGTGCAGGAGCTTGCCGGACGGGGCAACAGCACCTGGGACGCGGAGAAAAAGCCCTACCGTCTGAAGCTGGCAGCCCAGCAGAATCTGCTGGGAATGGGCGCGGCAAAGGACTGGATTCTGCTGTCCAATGTGTTTGATTCTTCCCATATCCGCAACAAGGTTACCTATGATTTTGCCCGCGAGTTGGAGGTGGCCTATTCGCGGAGGCACAGTGGGTGGACCTGTACGGAAACGGAGAATACCTCGGTCTATATCTGCTGACGGAGCGGAACCAGATTCACACCCAGCGGGTGGCGATTCCGGAGAATGAGAGCTTTCTTATTTCCATGGAATGGCCCGCCCGGACCCAGTGGGAGCAGTTTCCAAGCGTGCTGTCCGACCGGGGCAATCTTCTGATGATTCGCCAAAACGCGCTGGGACAGGAGCGGCTCCGTCAGGTCTGGCAGTCCGCGGAAAATGCCATCTTTGCCGACGACGGAATCGATCCGGTGACGGCAAAAACCTGGGACGCGCTGATCGATGTGGATTCCTGGGCGGAGCAGTACCTGCTCCGGGAGGTGTTTGCGGATGGGGACGCCGGCGCCATGAGCCAGTTTTTCTATTACACCGAATCGGATGGGAAAGTGTATGCCGGGCCGCTGTGGGATATGGACAATACCCTCAACTGCTGGGGAAACCAGCCGTCCAATGTGATTACGGCGGGAAGACGGCATATCTGGGGGCCGGATTTTCAGCCCGTATTCTATGCCCTCTGCCAGAAGGAGGCGTTCCGTCAGCGGGTGGTGGCGCTTTACTATGAACGGTTTCGCCCGCTGCTGACCGAGCTTCTCGCCGGCGGGATTGACGCTTATGCCGGGCAGGTTTCCCAGGCGGCCGCCATGGATGCGGCCCGGTGGGATTGGACATATTCCCCAGAATCGGCGGAAATTGCGGCGTTTTTGAAGGACCGTATGGCGTTTTTGGAGGATTACTGGGAAAATCCGGAGGATTATTGCATTCTGGAAGCGGCTGACGAGGTGCAGTGGAGAAGCTGGGCCATTCGCCGGGGTCAGACGGCGGAATGCCTGAAAATCATAGAAAATGTGCAGTGGTACGATGATGCCACCGGCGAACCATTCCCGCTTGAGCAGCCAATTGAGCAGGACAGGATTATCCGCATGGTAGAGCTGGACATACCGGAACCATAGAGGAAGGAGAATCATATGACAGAAACGAAGACGCTGCTCCAGCGTGCGGCGGTGAAGACCGCGGAGCCGGGTTTTCGCCATGAGCTGAAATATCTCATCACCTCCGCCCAGGTAGGAATGCTGAAAAGCAGGCTCACCGGCATCGCGCCGCTGGATTCCCACGCGGACGGCGGCGCTTACCGCATCCGCAGCCTGTACTTTGACGATTACGACGACCGGTGCTTCCGGGAAAATGAAGACGGCACTGACCCCCGGGAGAAATTCCGCATCCGGATTTACAACAGCGACACCAGCCGCATCACGCTGGAATGCAAGCGCAAGGAGCGGGGCAAGACCCTGAAAACCGCCTGCCCCCTGACACTGGAGCAGACGGAACAGCTGATGGATGGGATACCGCTGCGTGACATCGCCGGACAGCCGCCGCTCCTGCAAAAGCTGACGGCCCAGATGCTGACCCGGCGGATGCGTCCGGTGGTGATTGTGGAATACGACCGGGTTCCTTACGTCTACCGGCTGGGAAATGTGCGCCTTACCCTGGATACGAATATTTCCTCCTGCGCCGACGTGGGACGGTTCCTGGAAGCCGATATCCCCCGGCGGCCCATCATGCCGATGGGGCAGCAGCTGCTGGAGGTGAAATACGACGCCTTCCTGCCGGATTTTCTCTACCGCAGCCTATCCCTGAGTAATTTAAGCCAGACCGCGTTTTCCAAATATTACCTTTGCAGAAAATACACAAGATAAGGAGAGCATTATGAGTTTTAAGGACATTTTCAAGAAATCCTTTCTGGAGGGCTTCGCCACCGGTGAGTTGACCGGCAGAGTGATTCTGGCGGCCCTGGGCATCGCCGCCGTTCTGGCGCTGTACATCTTCTTCGTCTACCGGGTGATGACCCGCAAGACCTTTTATTCCAAGAATTTCGGCATCGCTCTGGTGGGGGTGGCGCTGATTACCGCCGCGCTGATTCTCACCATGCAGTCCAGCGTGGTGATCTCGCTGGGCATGGTGGGCGCCCTGTCCATCGTCCGGTTCCGCACCGCCATCAAGGACCCGCTGGATCTCATGTTCCTGTTCTGGGCCATCAGCATCGGCATTATCTGCGGCGCGGGAATGGCCCAGATTGCGGTAATTCTGTCCGTGGGCCTGACGGTGGGCCTTCTGTTTCTGGACAAGCTGCCGGTTGCCAAAGCGCCCATGATTCTGGTGGTGAACGCGCAGGGGCTGGAGACGGAGGGCGCGGTGTGTCAGGCGGTGGCGAAATACGCCAAACATTACAGCGTCAAGTCCCGGAACGTGTCGGCGCAGACGCTGGATCTGGTGCTGGAGCTGCGCACGGCCCAGGGCGCGGAGCGGTGCGGGCTGTGAATCAGCTGGAGGGCGTTCAGTCCGTCAGCCTCATGTCCCACGACGGCGAGGTTTCTTTCTAAACGAACAGTTACAGGGGGCGGGTCAGTGACTCTCCCCTGCGGGTGGAACGCGGAACAGACAAAATGACCCCCCGGGCGTTGCCCGGGGGGTTGCTGGGTCTATTGGGGGAATGACTAGGGCTGTGGATCCACAATGGTGAACTTCATGCTCAGGGGCTGGCCCCGATCGATTTCTTCGATATCGGTTCTGACATCCTTAACGGTGATGGTCACAGCCTTGCCAAGCTTCGCGTTGTCGTCAACAGAAATGAGCCATTCACCACCGTCTTTATCGTAAGTGATCTTAACCTTGCTATAGTCGGAGCTGAACTCCACATCCGTGGGCTTCAACCAATTGATCACTTCATCGCCCCTTGTATAATCATACGCGATAGAGGGCGCAGTCATGAAGCAACTGCGGTACAGCTTGTCCGTTTCCAACTCCGGAGCGCTCAGCGTGTGCGGTTTCACCACAAGCTTGAAGGTAGCGGTCTTCTTGGAGCCGTCGATGGCGGTGGCCTTGACGGTGACGGTGCCAGGCTTCTTGCCGGTCACTTTCAGGGTATCCAAACTGACCTCAAATGATTCTTTAAATTCCACGTAGCCCCTGTTTCCGGAGATGCTCCAATTGACATCGGGGTTGGCTCCTTCATATCCGGTGACATCTTCAACAAGCGCGCGGAATTCCAGAGATTCGCCCTGCTTGATGGTGACGGTGCGGTTGTTCAGGTACTCTACGTGCCTCTCAGCATTCGGCCAATCGCCATCGGAAACGATATTGATGGCACCGGTCATGGCGTAGGCTTGCAAGCCAATGCAATCGGATGTGCAGAAGCCATCCTCGGAGGTGGCCCAGACATAGTAGGTACGACTTTCCGTGAACCAGGAATTATCAATCTTCCGAAGCTCAACTACATCCCAGTAGAGATTGGGCTTGGCGATCTGCTTGGTTTCGCCATTGTCATAGTAGGCCTTGACGGTGAGGGGCACTGGCTTAGAGCCGGCCGGAATCGTCTCGGGAACAGTGATGTGTATTACGCGGGTATTGCCATAGAATTCAACGGTTCCGGAATACTTGGCGCCGGAGCCGTCGGCGGAGGTGGCTGTGAAGGTCAGCTTTCCGGGGGCCTTGGGGGTCACGACGATGGTATTGTCATCGGTTTCGTACCAATCAGCAACATTTTTGCTGACCTTGATGTCCCATTTGACCCCCGGATAGATTACGTTGGGCTGGAAGTCGTAGGCGTAGATTTCAAAGGAGCCATCATTGATGTCCCACGGCCAGGGCCAGGTATCCTTCCGGTTGACGCTACCCTCCGGGGATACATCTTCGGGTGCGGAAGCGGTGTCCTCTGTGTAAGAACGTGAACCACAACGTCTTCACCTTCGGGAATCGTAATGTCCTTCTCGAGGACCAGATTGCTGACGCCATTGATTTCGGCGTAAGCCGCATCCGCCTCATTCACGGCGAAGGTGTAGCCGGCAAAGGCTCCATTCTCGATCATCGCCAGGTTGACGGGCGGCCGACCGATACGCGTCTTTACGATATAGGGAGCGTTCTCGGGGGCTTCTCCCTCAGGCAATATGAGCTCGCTCAACTCGGGTACAGTCTCTTCCAGAACCTCGGAGATAGTCTCCTCGGTGGTTTCCGGGACAAGCTCCTCAGTGGTCTCGGGGGCAGTCTCCTCGGTGGTTTCGGGGACGGTCTCCTCAGTGGTCTCTGGGACGGTCTCCTCGGTGGTTTCGGGGATGGTCACCTCTGTGGTCTCGTCATCAGGCGCGATGCCTTCTGCCGCTTCCAGCAGGGCGGGGGTTTCGTCCGGTTCTTCCGCCAATGCCTGGAAAGGCACCATGGACACAATCATTGCCATGGCCAGCAGAAGGGACAGCAGTCGCTTTTTCATGCGTGGTTCCTCCTTTTTATGGAAATAGGTTCCGTATCGCCGGGTCAATGGGGAAATCGCGTAGCAGGATATAGTTTCCAGCAACTTAAATATAAAATTTGCCCGCAACAAATACAGCAACAAATTGTAACATTTACAGCATAAATTTTGTCGATTCTGCTTACCGGCAGATCCATGCGAAGCTGATGTTTGTATGGATTTCAAATACCATAAATTTTCCCCTATCAGGGCCATAAATTTTTTACATAATTAAATATTGATTTTCTTTTATCGATAGTGTAAGATAGAATTGCAAACTTTGGGATACCATGTTGAAAAAACGGGAATCCCCGCAAGTTCCGCAGACGTATCCCTGAAATATTATAATGAAAGAGGTTTTTCCAATGATCGATCTGAGCAAGTACGGTATTTCCGGAACCACCGAGATTGTCCACAACCCCTCCTATGAGGAGCTGTTCACCGCCGAGATGGATCCCACTCTGGAAGGCTACGAGAAGGGCCAGGTCAGCGAGCTGGGCGCCGTCAACGTTATGACCGGCGTGTACACCGGCCGCTCTCCCAAAGATAAGTACATCGTCATGGACGCCAACTCCAAGGACACCGTGTGGTGGACCTCCGACGAGTTCAAGAACGACAACCACCCCATGAGCGAGTCCGTCTGGGCTACCGTCAAGGATCTGGCTGTCAAGGAGCTGTCCGGCAAGAAGCTGTACGTTGTCGACGCCTTCTGCGGCGCCAACGCCGACACCCGTATGGCTGTCCGCTTCATCGTGGAGGTGGCATGGCAGGCCCACTTCATTAAGAATATGTTCATCGTTCCCACCGAGGAAGAGCTGAAGAGCTTCGAGCCTGACTTCGTGGTCTACAACGCTTCCAAGGCCGCTGTGGAGAACTACAAGGAGCTGGGCCTGAACTCCAGCACCTGCGTGGCCTTCAACATCACCTCCCGTGAGCAGGTCATCCTGAACACCTGGTACGGCGGTGAGATGAAGAAGGGCATGTTCTCCATGATGAACTACTTCCTGCCGCTGCAGGGCATTGCCTCCATGCATTGCTCCGCTAACACGGACAAGAATGGCGAGAACACGGCTATCTTCTTCGGCCTGTCCGGCACGGGCAAGACGACGCTGTCCACGGATCCGAAGCGCCTGCTCATCGGCGATGACGAGCACGGCTGGGATGATGACGGCATCTTCAACTTCGAGGGCGGCTGCTACGCAAAGGTCATCAATCTCGATATGGAGTCCGAGCCGGATATCTACGGCGCCATCAAGCGCAACGCACTCCTCGAGAACGTCGTGCTCGACGAGAACGGCAAGATCGACTTTGCGGATAAATCCATCACGGAGAACACGCGTGTGTCTTATCCGATCGATCACATCAAGAGCACGGTCAAGGATTTCGTCAACGACCGCAGCGCTGCACCGGCCGCGAAGAGCGTTATCTTCCTCGCAGCAGATGCGTTCGGTGTGCTGCCGCCGGTTTCCATCCTGACGCCGGAGCAGATGCAGTACTACTTCCTGTCCGGCTTCACGGCGAAACTCGCTGGCACGGAGCGCGGCATCACCGAGCCGACGCCGACGTTCTCCGCTTGCTTCGGCCA
>JAXEXE010000069.1:0-31768 GCA_034113565.1 Faecousia sp. | reverse complement strand
ACACCATGGTCCTGAGCCGCCTGCATCTTGAAGCGATCCATGGCTTCCCGGGCTTCGGGAATGTTCAGCTGGTTGTTGCTATTGTTGCTCATTTTCATACACTCCTTTGCGGTTTCGGAAAGCGTAAGCGCTTTCCGAAGGGAGAGCACTTTTCTTTCCGTAGTCCCAGTTTTCCCGCTGTGGGGTTTTGTATGAGAGGGTCTTTGCGGAAGGAATGGAAAGGAAAGGCTGTGCAGGCGCATTTTGAAAACAAGCGCGTTTTGGGTCTTCTGCCTGCTCCCTCTGTATGTTTCACAGATTTTGCAGGAAACAGAACTGCTGCGGGCAAGTTGTTTCCCTGTCTGGAGCCGGGCGCAGTCCATCAGAAATTGCCTTCCATATCCGGGGTCCATCCCATGAAGCATGAAGAAGACCAGAAGAGAGTCGAAAAAAATTAGTTTCGGAACAGGAAAAATGCTGGATTATATTGGGAAAGTATGTTATAATTATAAATGAGCATATTTTTCAGTTTGCACAAAACAAGGTACTATTTGTCCATAAATAAAAGACAAATACTTTGTTTTAATCCTCACATTGAAAACAAAATTGTGCAATATCACAAATTTGCTCATTTATAGTTATATTATAATATATTATTATGTTTCTGAATCCACACACGAGGGAAACAGAAGCGATGCCCTTCCCATCAAAAAAGAAAGCCGGTGGTTGTGATTCCGAATCCGAAAACTGCGACTGCGCCGAGGGAGACCTCCCGGCTGTCGACATTCTCCACAGCCCTGTCTGCTATGGCGGGTCTCCTGCTGCTGGGGCTGCTGCTCTTCCTTGCCGTAACGGAAAACTGCACGGTGGAGCAGTCCAGGGAGGAAGGCGGTGTCGTCATGGTGGAGACGCCCCTGTGCCGGGAGGTGGAAGCTGCCGGGACACCCATAGGGGTCATTCAGGAATATACCTTTTCCCTTAGCCAGCTCCCCGCTCCGGATGCGCATCTGGCCTTTTATACCGTCCATCAGTATGTGACGGTATTCATCAGCGGTCAGCAGGTGTACAGTCTGAAGCCCTCCGGGGCGCAGCGCATCCAGACCATCGGCAGCAACTGGATCATGATTCCCCTCTGTGCTGAGGATATGGGCAAGGAAATCCGGGTGGAAATTACCCCTGTATATGAACCCTTCCGCAACCGTCAGGTGGAATTCCTGATTGGGTCCCGGTTGGAAATCTATGGAGACCGTCTGGCACAGGATTTTCCCCAGCTGGCCCTGGGAGCCATGGCGGTTTTGGTGGGATTTGCCTTCCTCTGCATCGCGGTCTATCGCCTGGTGAGAAAGCGCGGCAGCGAAGGGCTGGCCTCCCTGGGACTATTCTCCATTATGATGGGCCTGTGGCGGCTGACCGATACCCGGTTTACCCCATTTCTTGTCCCGGATAAGCCCATTCTCCTGTTTTACATTTCGGTGGGGATGCTGATGATCGGCATTGTGCCGCTGATCCGATCCGTGCTGTGGCGGTTCCATCCCGCCAGCCGCAGAATCCTTGACTGGTGCTGTGTGGGAGCCTCCGTCATCTGCATTGGGGAGCTTATGCTTCAGATATTTTGGGGCGTGGATCTGCGGGAAATACTTTGGGTCGTTCACACGACCATCGCAGTCGGCGCTGTGATTGTTATCGGCAATGTGATTTATGACTGGCTGAAATACCCGCAAAATCCGGAGAGCATCCTGAATAACAGAGCATCTCTGATTCTGGTGGTGGGTGTTTTGGGAGATATCGCCGCCTTCTATGGGCGGGGAAATTCCTCCGGTCTGCTGTTTTCCCTGCTGGCAATGCTCATTTCCATTCTGGTTGCCGGAATCCAAAAAATGAAGCGCTATGGGGAGCAGGAAAAGCAGCTGGCGGAGCAGAACCGCATTCTGGCGCGGCAGGAGCGGCAGCTGACGGAAAGCCGGATCGCCACCATGATCAGCCAGATTCAGCCCCACTTTATTTACAACACTCTGGGCAGCATCGAGCAGCTTTGCGAGCTTCAGCCGGAAACGGCGGCAAAGCTGGTGCATGATTTGGCCTGTTATCTCCGGGGAAATTTCGGGGAGATGGACAATCCCACGCCTATCCGGCTGTCTCAGGAGCTGAAGCACGTACAACACTATGCCAATATTGAGAAAGTCCGCTTTCCAGATATGGAGATTCGGTTTGACATCCATTCTGATGACTTCCTGCTTCCGGCGCTGACAATTCAGCCGCTGGTGGAAAACGCCATCAAGCACGGTCTGATGAAGCTGCCCCACGGCGGGTGGGTAACCGTATCGTCCTATGAAGAAGATGCTGACTACTGTGTCTGTGTGGAGGACAACGGCGTTGGCTTTGACGCGGCGGCCGTGCTGGATGACAGAGCCCATGTCGGTCTGCGGAATATCCGGGGACGGGTGGAGGTTATGTGCGGCGGGACACTGACGGTGGAAAGCACACCGGGCGTTGGCACAAAGGTATGGATATCCATTCCAAAGAAGGTGGAACAATGATTGCGATTGCGGTAGATGATGAACCCCTGATGCTCTATGCGCTGGTGAAGGCGGTAAAGGCATCCCCTGATATTGCCTCCGTGGCGGAGTTTTCTTCCTGTGACGACGCTCTGGATTGGGTGCGGAGCAATCCGGCAGACGTTGCATTTCTGGATATCAATATGCGCGGGATGGGCGGACTGGCCCTTGCGGAAAAAATCATGGAGGTTCGTCCGGACTGTAAGATCGTGTTCTGTACCGGATATGAGCAATATGCGGTGGCGGCAATCAAGCTGCGGGTGTCCGGCTATCTGATGAAGCCCATCTCGGCAAAAGAGGTGCAGGAGGAGATCGACAACATCAAGGGCAGACGGGCAAAGGAAAAGCCCCTGACGGTCAAATGCTTCGGCAACTTCGAGGTTTATGCCCATGGAGAAAAGCTGACTTTCAAACGAACCAAAACCAAGGAGCTTCTGGCGTTTCTGGTAGACCGAAACGGCGCCGGTGTGACGGTGAAGCAAATCAGCGCAAGGCTGTGGACGGACAGCGGGGACGAAGAAAAGCGGCACAATTATCTGCGGCAGCTGTTTCTGGATCTGCGGCAGTCGTTGGAGGCTGTCGGTGCTGGCTCCGTCTTTGAGCAGAGCAATTACACCTATTTTCTGAACACGGATGCGATTGACTGTGACTATTATGCCTATCTGAAAACCGGGAAGCCGGAATTCCGGGGGGAATATATGTCACAATACGAATGGGCGGAGGATACCTGCGGTCTGCTCTGGCAGAGCATCCATCAATAGCACAAAGGGGCCTGCCAGCAGGAGGTTCGTGCCTTTTTCGGGAAGCAGGATCAAATCTGGTAGAACACGCAGGAAATTTGTAACAGGTTTGTGATGCCCTTATGATATGATAAAAAAGGAGGAAGTAATTATGTCAATGGAAATGCTGAACGTGCTTCAGTTCATCCAACTGTTGTGCGGCTATCTGGGATTTACCATTCTGCTTCCGGCGCTGGTATTTTATCGCAAGGTCAAGGACTTCCCGGCGGCAGTGAGGTTTCTGATTTATTTTACCATAGGTAATTTTTATATTATTAATTTGGTGCAGACCTTGGAGCTGGTCTATTGCTCTTATCGGAGTACGCTGCTGCTGTTTACGTTTGTTCCGGCGGCACTTGCGGCGATAACAATTTACCGGCTGCCAGTGGCTTCGTATTGCAGGAAAATAGCGGACGAACTCCAGCATTATCTGTTCAAGGAGCTTGGCTCTCGAAGCTTCTGGCGGCATAGGCTTCTGGAACTGACCTGCTTCCTGCGCTGGGCCGGAAAGCAGCTATGGCGGCTGCTGAAAGAGGTGTGGCTTGATATTCCGTTCCTGGCGGTATTCCTCTGGGTACTTTGGAAGCTCTGCTGGCCTGGCATTCTGAATAGCTGGGGCTTCGGCGCGTCGGATGTTCCGGTACATAACTATTGGATTAACGGCCTGATCAACAACGAGCTGTATATTGCGGGCATCTACCCCATGGGGATGCATTGCATGCTGTATTATCTGGCCACGATTTTGAATATACCGGTGTATGTCACCCTGCGGTTATTTTGGCTGATCCAGTACGCGATGATCGCCGTGGTGCTGCTGGCGTTTTTAAAAGGCTGCTGCAAAAACCGGTTCCTTCCCTATTTGGGAATGATCGGATTCGTGGGGCTGAAATGGTTTGTGGGAATCACCTATTCCAGATTTGGCGCCACATTGCCGCAGGAATTTGGAATGATGTATATTCTTCCCGCCATCTATTTCGTGATTGCCTTCTTTCGGGAGCGACAGGCGGAGCTGGAGCGGGGAATCAACCGCATCCGCTGTACGTCTTCCTGGCTCCTTCTGGGATTTTCCCTGAGTTTTTCCCTGACGCTGACCTCCCACTTCTATGACACGATGGCCGCGGGAATCATTTGCATTGGCATTGCGGTGGGCTACAGCGGTTGGATCTGGAGAAAAGCCTATTTCTGGCGCATTATGCTGTCGGGCATTCTCAGCATTCTGATGGCATTCCTGCCCATGGCTGTGGCGTTCCTGACGGGCAAGAGTCTGCAGGGCTCTATGTACTGGGCTATGAATATTATCGGACTTCGGGCTTATACGGAGCTGGTCTTCCAAATCCTCTGCGTCGGCGTTGTGGCTGTGACAGTCGGCGGCATTGTTCTGGTTGCGGTTCAGATCAGGAAAGGGAAACTCTCCTTTCAGGACAAGCCGGTTCCAAAGACTTCGCGGATTGGCGGTTTGGTCCATCAGGCCATCGGGGTCCTGTTATTGGCGGCGGTTCTGTACATCGGTTGGAAATACAAAAGCACGATTTTATGGGGGCTCCACCAGAATGTAATTCAGCTGCCTGACAGAAATTGGCTCCTTTACGGCGCGGCGGCGGCTCTGTTTGTCGGGGTTATCCAGCGGTATTTTATGGACAGAATGGATGGCGCGGCATGCCTGTCAATGCTGGCCGCGGAAATGCTCTGGGGATTGCTGCTTGTCAGCGGCAGGCTGGGATGGCCGGTCCTGATGGACCCTGCCCGCAGCTGCGTTTATACCGCGTATCTGATTCCTGTGGTTGCGGTGATGACCTTGGATGGGGCTGTTCAGATCCTCATCCCGGTGCGTTTCGGCACCATCCGGCGGGCCGCGGCCTGGGTCTTAGCGGCGGCTTTGCTGGTTTGCGGAAGTCAGGCAGGTCTTCTGCGAAATGCTTTTGGCGGCGGCAATTTGGAGATGAACGAGGCGATTCTTTGCACAACCAATATTCTCAGGGACAATCAGGGGAAAAATGACAAATGGACCATTGTGTCTGCCAATGATGAGCTGCGAATGACGGAGCAGTATGGCCGGCATACAGAGACCATCACGTTCTTGGAGAATATGGAATACTGGAATGAAAACAAGGAAGTGAAGATTCCGACAGATCGGGTATACTTCTACATAGAAAAGAAGCCGCTGAATTATGCCAACGGCTACAACGGAATCATTCCGGAGGTGTCCGAGGAGGAAGCGGGCAAGCCCCTTCCGACAAACTTCAGCCTTAACGCATACAATGGCACCAACCGTGCCATCACCATGTCGCGTATGTATTACTGGGCCCAGGCATTCCGGAAACTGTATCCCAACGAACTGAAAGTATATTACGAGAATGAACGATTTGTCTGCTATTATATTGAACAAAACCCTTATCGATTATACAACTTCGCCATCGACTATGGATGTAATTCATATGACTAAAATGACCGGTCAAAGGAGCAAACATGGACATCATGTTGGTAGGCGGCGTCTCGTTGATGATGCGGGCGCTTTCATCTAAATTGCATAAAGAGGGACATCGCCTGTATGTTCTGTCAGGAAGCCGAGATCCGGGCAATCATTATCAACATGTCTTTGAACAGTATGATTTTCCCTATGACTGTCCTTCTGTTGAGGAGGTATTCCGCAGCGTACAACCGGATGTAACGATCCTGCTGGGCGCCTTTGACGGAAATTTTACCGGCCAGGATCAGAAGAGGGAGACGGTGCGTTTTTCGGCCAGCCTGCAAAATATCCTGCTGTCCTGGGCGGCCATCGGAAAAGGGCGTCTGATCTATCTTTCCTCAGCGGAGGTTTACGGCGACTCTTATCAGATGCCGGTATCGGAAACGATGGCCCCTGCCCCAAAAGGGATTCGTTCGCTGATGCTGTATCAGGGAGAAGAAAGCTGCCGCTTCTATCACGAGCACCTGGGCAGAGATGTATTGGTTCTTCGCCTGGACCGTCTGCACGATGTTCCTGTGAATCCAAGAGAAGCTTCGGAGATGATTTGCGGAAGAAAATGTCTGGATGCCTTTCGGGATGGTTCGGTATCCTACAGAAGCAATTACCATTACGGACTTACCTATCTTGGAGATGCCGTTGAGAGCATCAACAAGCTTGTGTCCTGCCAGACCCACAGGGAATGGCTGTATCATATCTCAAGTTCCAAGGCTTTTTCGGAACGGCAGATCGTGGACGCGATTTGCCAGTCTCTGGGAGACAAGGTAGAGAGAATTGATAACACCCTGGAGGAAGGCTATTGCGTAATTCTTTCCAATGAGCGGCTGAAGCAGGAATTTGGATTTTTCATTTGGCGTGAGCCGGAGGATACCGTCCAAAGAAGCCTGCGGTATATGCACGAGCACAGCTTCCGCTTCCTGGACGCGGAGCATCAGGGGCTGGATCTGTGGCACAGGATCTATTATCGCGTGATGAAAACGCTGGGAGCGCTGGTGCCGTATTTGGAAAACATGGTATTCTTCATTCCGTTTTTCATGCTGAATAACCGGGCGACAGACAGCCAATATTTTTCAAAAATTGATTTTTATCTGTTGTATGTGCTCTTGTTTGCCATCGTCCACGGACAGCGGCAGGCCACCTTTTCAGCGGCGCTGGCAACCATGGGATACCTGTTCCGGCAGATGTACGGCCGTACCGGCCTGGCGGTTGTGACGGATTATAATACCTATGTGTGGATCGCTGAGATTTTCATTCTGGGACTGACCGTCGGGTATATGAAGGACACGCTGCGGTTCCTCCGGGAGGAGAAGGAGCAGGAAGTGGATTTCCTGCAGGAGCGTGTATCGGATATTGGTGATATCAATGACAGCAACCAGCGGGTTAAGGAAGGGCTGATCAATCAGGTCATCGATTATGACAACAGTTTGGGCACGGTCTATGAGGCAACGGAGCAGCTGGCAAAGGATCAGCCGGTGGAAATTCTCTTTCACGCGATTTCTACCATTCAGCAGCTGATGAAGTGCCGGGATGTGGCCATTTATCGAATGAATGAGGATCATTACGCCAATCTCATTGCCTATTCCTCAAAGAGAGCCGCTTCCATGGGGAACAGAGTCTATATTCCCGACAAAAAACCCCTTGAGGAGGCGTTTTCACACAATGAGGTTTATGTGAACCGATCCATGGAAAAAGCATACCCAATGATGGCATACAGAATTCCAACGGCAGAAAAGATACAGACCTGTATTTTGATTTGGAATCTGCCGCTGGAGAGGATGACCATTGCGGAAGCAAACCGGCTGGTCATTATCGGCAAGCTGGTTCAAAACTCCATACATAGAGCCGACCGCTATTTGCAGTCCCTGCATGAGGGAACAGAGCTTTATTCAGAAAATGTCCTCAGAGAGGATGCCTTCGAGAAACTGGTATCTGCCTATCGGGATGCCAGAAGGAAGAACCTGACAGAGTATACGCTGCTGCAAATTCTCTGTACAAAAGCGGAGCAGAGGGATAAAGCCCGGGTGCTGTGCCATACGCTGTGTGAGATGGATTACATTGGTAGGCTGTCCGATGGCAATCTCTATGTTCTGCTATCCTGTACGGACCGCAAGGGCGGTACGCTTGTGCAGGAGAAGCTGGAGAAGCTGGGCATCCATTCCAGCATCAGCGAGGAGAGCGGATTATGACCGTGGAAAGGATCAGATTTCTTGCTGTCGTGATCGTCAACTGCGTGGTGACGATGGGATATCTGATATGGTATCTGATATTCAAGCGGGATCAGGACAACCGCAAGCAGTATATCATGCACGCCGTAATCATGGTTCTTTGTCCGGTGGTTGGCCCATTGTTCTTTCTGTGCGGGTACCTGAAATATCGTTTTATCAAGTTCGGAGACAGGGACCTTTCGGATGTGGAGTTCAGCAAGCAAAGGCATGCCGCGCGTGTCAAGGCAGATGAAGAACGGGAACGGAATATTGTACCGGTTGAGGAATCGATCATGATCTCAGACCAGGAGAAGAAGCGGACCAATATGCTGAACATTCTGCTGGGCGAGACTGGGGAAACGCTTTCGGCCATTGCGCTGGCGCTGGACAGTGACGATTCGGAGGTGGCCCATTACGCCGCCTCGTTTCTCCAGAGCAAGCTGGATGCGTTTCGGGAACGTGTGCGGCAGTCGAAGCAGATGATTCAGGAGCAGAAGGACCGGGGAGAGCCGTACCAGGATGCGGTTCTGGTGCTGATCCGGGATATGGATCAGATTCTGAAGCAGCAGGTGCTGACCCGGGTGGAGCAGCTGGACTATGTGGGTCAGATGGAGACGCTGTGTCAGGACCTTTATGACAATGACCGGGACAGGCTGGAAGTGAGCTGCTACAGCAGCCTGTTCAGCCGCCTTCTTGAATTGCAGGCATACGACAGAGCAGAAGTCTGGGGCGAACGGTTTGCCGATCAGTATCCGGATCAGCTGCAGCCGTATACGCTGCGTATGAAGCTGTATTTTGAGACGGAACAGACAGAGCGATTTATGCAGGTCCTGGCAAAGCTGCGGGCGTCAAACATTGAGATCGATTATCAAACGCTGGAGCTGATTCGCATGATTCAGTGATAGACGACGATGGGGGAAATACGATGCTTTCAAAGCGAAATTTGGCTATGATGCTCATCATGTTTGGTGTTGTTCTGGTTCTTTTTCTCTCCACTGCGGTGATGAAAGAATATTTTAATGACTATGATGTGAATCATGCGGCGCTGGAAGACAGAATTTCCCGTGAAAGGAGCGAATTCGCTACAGGCCCGCGGCAGCATGTTGTTTATGTAGGCGCACAGGATGCCGGCTTTTATCCGCCAATTCTGGAATGGGCCGGGTATCGGAAGATGTCCTTTTACGAAGCGGCGGATGTGGAGACCGGCATTGCGCAGGCGGATGCCTATGAGAAAGCGGATGCCTATCTTCTGCTTGACGGGGATGCGCTGGAGCAGGATACCCAGCAAGCGGCGGAGCTTCTGACAGCTTATGTGCGGGAAGGCGGCACGGTCATCTTCTGTTCCCTGCCCGATTACCAGACGATCCAAGGCTGCGATACTTTGCGGCAGCTGCTGGGCATTCAAAAGCTTCGCGCGGAGTCGGTGGAGCTCTTGGAGATCTGGCTGTACGAAGGATTTTTATTGGGTGGCGAGGTGTGCTACGCATTCGATGAGCTGCAGATCCCGGAACGGATCGACATGGGACGGGAGATTCCGTGGTACGACATTTCCGCCAGAACCAAATCCTATATGGTTGGATATGTCACAGCCCGGGAAAAAGGAGACGCTGGACTTTCCAACGAGGACATGCCGGCGATCCTTTGGAGAAGCAATACGGGAAACGGCTGCGTATTTGCGGTCAACGGGGACTATATGGAGGGAGAGGCTGCGCTCGGACTTTTGGACGCTATGGTATATGAGTCCAGAGAGTATGCGCTCTACGCGGTTGTAAACGCACAGAATCTATCTGTGGCCGGGTTTCCGACCCTGACCTCAGAAAACGAGGAAGCCTTTCGGCAAGTATACGGATTCGATTCTCAGCAGTTTTGCAGGGATGTTATCTGGCCCTCCCTGGTGGCGGCCACGGAAAGCGGCGGTTGGAAGATTTCAGCCTTTTTGTCTGTAAAACAGAGCAATGCAACGGCTCCGGAGGCGAATATGGATTTCTTCACCGAATATTTGAAGTATTACAATGAAGAATCCGCGGAAGCCGGAATTGCCCTGGGCCGGAAAGAGGATACCGATATCCGCCGATCCCTGACTGAGGAGAAAGCAAAGCTAGATTCCATGGATCTGACCTACGCCTTTACCGGCGGCTATATCCGCTCTGAAAATGAGGAGCAGCTGTCCCGGCTGTTGAAGCCGGATGGATCTATGGATATTCTCCCGGATATGCGAACGGTGGTAACGGAGGGCGGTTCGGAGCAAGCGGTGTTCTCCTGGCTCACAGACCAGATCACCAGGCAGAGTATCACCGTAGATGGGTATCAGCATACCTACATGGATAATTTTCGGTTAAAGAGCCTGCAAACGGCGTTGGGGTATTCCAATGTTCAGGCGGATATGTACCGGGTCGTCTGGCTGGAAGCCAGAAAGGATGCCTGGGAGTGTGTTTCGGAGGAATTAGCTGCCAATATTGACACTCACTGGAAGCCCTTTGCCGCGTTTGACAAGACAACGATTACGGAAAGCGACAGAAGAGTTCGTATTTTTCTGAACGAAAGAATCACCAGCAGCATAAGCGACACCGAGGCAGGAAGGCAGATCACCGTGCAGGTTGAGAACTTTAACAACGAGGCTTGGCTGATGCTGCGGACCCACGGCGAGAAACCGAAGTCCATGGAGGGCGGCACCTGGAAGCGGATAGAAGAGGATGCCTACCTGCTGCATCTTACCTCGGACACAGCAGCGGTGGTGCTGCAGTCGGATCTGGAGAATTATTATTACGAAGGAATGTAAACTCGAGCAGGAGGAAACATCATGCGGATCTGTTTTATCGCGGAAGGATGCTATCCTTATGTGGTAGGCGGTGTGTCCAGCTGGATACACAGTATGATTCAGACATTCCCGGATCAGGAATTTATTTTGCTGACGATCATTGCCAACCGGAATTTGAGCGGACAGTTTGCTTATGCGCTGCCGCCCAATGTGACAGAGGTTCACGAGCTTTCTCTGGAAGATGTGGAATGGGAAAGTGTGAATAAGCATAATAAGACCAGATTAAAGCCGGAGGAATTTCATGCGCTGCGAAGCCTCATGTTGAATCAGGATGTGCAATGGGATGCCTTGTTTGATTTTTTCAAGAACAATCCGATATCCATAAACCGTTTGCTGATGGGAGAGGATTTCTACCACGCGGTGCTGGACTGCTACAATCTTCAATATCCGGACATTGTATTCTCTGATTTTCTATGGACCATGCGTTCGATGTATCTTCCGCTGTTTCTCACATTATCCATGGAGATTCCCCGGGCGGATGTCTATCATGCGGTGGCCACGGGCTATGCGGGAATTCTTGGCTGTATGGGCAAACACTTTTACCCCAGTCAGCTGATTGTCTCCGAACACGGAATCTACACCCGAGAAAGAGAAGAGGAACTGATAAAAGCCGAATGGGTACAAAGGCTGTACAAAAAGATTTGGATTCAGCAGTTTAAGAAACTATCGCAGGCAGCCTATGATAAGGCGGATATTGTGACCAGTCTATACCCGAATGCCAGAAAACTCCAGATCGAGCTTGGATGCCCTGCGAGAAAAACCATGGTGACCCCCAACGGGATCGACTACCAAAGACTGGAGCGTCTGCCCGGCGTCAGTCCGGAAAATGCCGGATATATTCATATCGGAGCGATACTCCGTGTGACACCCATCAAGGACGTGAAGACGCTGATTCAGGCCTTTGCCTATGCCAAGGAGAGACAGCCGGAGCTGAAGCTGTGGATTATGGGCCCCTTTGACGAGGACCAGGATTACGCGGCAGAGTGCTTCCGTATGGTGCAGACCATGAACCTTCAGGACATTGTATTTACAGGAAGAATCCAGATAACGGATTATCTTGGCTGGATGGATGCCACCATACTGACCAGCATCAGTGAGGGACAGCCCCTTACCATACTGGAAAGCTTTGCCGCCCGTGTACCCGTGATTGCCACCAATGTGGGGAACTGCCAGGGGCTTTTGTATGGGGAAGAGGATGACTTTGGACCCGCGGGAATCATTACCCATATTATGAATGTGCAGGAGATTGCGGATGCCATGATCTATATGGCAAGGCATCCGGAGCAGAGAAAGCGGATGGGAGAGGCCGGCTATCAGCGGATGATGTCTCGCTACAAGGTTGAGGATATGAAGGAGATCTACGAACAGATCTACGCACAGTGCGCCGCCCGTCAGGGCCAGATGTGGAACAAGTAGGAAAGGTAAGGGAAAAAGATGGCAGGAATCGGCGTTAAGCTGAACCGTATTTATCATAAGAATACGATTACAACCAATGTGATCGGCTTCTTCTACAGCACTGTTTTGACAATCGCGCCGGTTTTGGTCGTCATTATCAACCTGATGCTGATGCAGAAGGTGCTGAAATTCAATGCAGTCGGCTATTTTGACAGAGAATTGTTCTCCTGCACGATTCTGTACATCTTTATTTTCGCACTGCTGACGGCGTCTCCTTTTAACGCGGTGCTGTCCAGGTACATGTCCGATGTGATCTTTGAATCGCGGTATGAGGATGTATTGCCCTGCTACCGGCTTGGCTTGCTGCTGAATATCTGCTTCAGCTGCCTTTTGGGAATCCCGTTTTGCCTCTGGGAGCATCTGGTGGGCGGTGTGCGCATTTTCTATGTTTTTACGGGGTATTGCGGCTATATCGGATTGGTGCTGGTGTTTTATAACATGCTTTATCTGTCAATCTGTAAAGAGTATCGGCTGATCTCCCTGTATTTTTTCATTGGCATGGTGATTGCCTTTCTGCTGTCACTGTTTTTTCGCTTTCTTTTGAAGATGAGCATTCCTTACAGTATGCTGCTGGCATTGGCGATTGGCTTTTTCCTGATATCCGTGTTGGAGTCAGCGAAGATTCATCAGTATTTTCCGGACAACAGCGAGGAATACCGCAGAGTTCTGGTGTATTTCAAACGGTACTGGCACCTGATCGCCATCAACTTCCTGTACACCCTGGGGCTGTTTATCCACAATTTCGTATTTTGGGGAACCGATATGGCGATGCATCTGGTGAATACCTTTGTATGCAACCAGCCCTATGATATGGCAACGTGCCTGGCGATGTTTACCAATGTCTCAGCCAGTGTGATCTTTATCTCCAGAGTGGAAATGTATTTTCATGAGCGCTACAAGGCTTACGCGGATGCCGTATTCGGAGGCCGGGGAATCGATATCCGGAATACCCGAAGGAATATGTTTCGGCAACTTGGCAGTGAACTCATAACATTGGTGCGGCTGCAGTTTATCGTATCGGTGATCGTCTATTTGGTCTTTGTGATTTTTTTGCCGCGCAGAGGATATGCGGGGCTGGTCATGCGGATCTACCCAATGGTGGCGGCAGGATATTTTGTGCTGTTTTTAATGTATTCCGAGATCATTTTCCTGTATTACTTTGAGGATCTGTATGGAGCCTTGCTCACAGCGGGCAGCTTTTGCGCGTTCACACTGTTGACCAGTCTGTTGGCTACCCATTTGAATCCTATCTTCTATGGCTTGGGAATCTGGGCAGGCTCTTTGATTGGGTTTGTCACGGCGTATATGCGGCTTCGCTGGATGGAAAAACATCTGGATGAGCATATCTTCTGTCGTGGAAATATTATGAAGCAGGGCAAGGGAATCAAGCCTTCGCCAAAGGTTTTTGATACTTCTCAGCCAACACAGGCAGAGGATATCCCGGTCAAAACCGAAGCAAGGGTGTAAGCAAGGAAAGTCAGATGAAAAAACTGTTATTTGTCATCAATACATTGGGCTATGGCGGAGCGGAGCGGGCGCTGCTCAATCTGGTGGGCGCTCTGGACCCGGCGCAATATCAGATTTCCTTGTTTGTTCTGACCGGCCAGGGAGAACTCATCCACGAGCTCCCGGCCTACGTTGGGATTTTGAATGCAGATTACATCGACTGTTCTGTACTGACAAAGGCGGGCAGAACCCATCTGCTGAGATGCGTATTGCGGGCGGGAATCGGCAAGGGGCTTTTGGTGAAGCGAGCCGGGTATCTGCTGAAAAATCTTTACAGAATGTGCAGGGAAAAACGAATTCAGGCGGACAAGCTCTGCTGGCGTATCCTCGCGGAGGGCGCTCCCGCCCCGGAGGGGGAATACGACCTTGCGGTGGCTTATCTGGAAGGCGGCGCCACCTATTATGTGGCAGATCGGGTGAGAGCGAAGAAAAAAGCGGCCTTTGTACACATTGATTATGTACAGGCGGGTTATGGGAAAGATTTGGATCTGGACTGTTACCAGAGGATGGATCATATTTTCGCGGTGTCAAATGAGGTTAAGGAGCATTTTCTGGAGGTTTATCCTTCGTACGAAAATAAAGTTTCGGTGTTTCCTAACCTGGTGGATCAGAAGCGGGTCTGCCGCCTTGCGGAGGAAGGGGAGGGCTTTCCCGATGCGTTTCATGGGGTCCGTATTTTGACCGTTGGCAGACTTACCGAACAGAAACGCTACGATGTGGCCATTGATGCCATGGCGCTGTTAAAGAAGACAAGCCCCGTACCGGTGCGGTGGTATGTGCTGGGAGAGGGAGCGCTTCGGGAGCAGCTGGAGCGGCAGATTCAGAAATTGGGTTTAGAAAAGGAATTTCATCTGCTTGGGGTAAAAGCGAATCCATTCCCCTATTACCGGGAATGTGATCTGTATGTGCATGCCACCGGCTATGAGGGAAAAAGCATTGCCATTCAGGAGGCGCAGATCTTGGGAAAGCCCATCCTGGCAACGGACTGTAGTGGAAACAGAGAGCAAATTGAACCGAATGTGGATGGACGACTGTGCCGGCTGGATTCCCAGAGTGTAAGCGATGAGATTCTTTGGATGATCGCGCATCCGGACCGATGCAAAGCATATGGGCAGCGGGCACGGCAAAAGTGTCTGGAAAGTTCGGCGGGGTTTGATGCATTTTTCGCGTTGCTTGGGTCCTGAAATAGAAAGAGGGAAAGAAAGATGAGCGTGCTAATCATTATACCAGCCTATAATGAAGAAAAGAATCTGAAGCGTGTTATCCCCCGCCTTCAGCAGGTGTGTCCGCAATTTGACTATGTGGTTGTCAATGACGGCTCGATGGATGGTACGGAGGATGTGTGCAGGCAGAATGGGTATCCCTGTATTTCGCTTCCGGCGAACCAGGGAATCGCCGGCGCCGTGCGGACGGGAATGAAATACGCCAGTCAAAAAGGATATGATATGGCGCTTCAGTTTGACGCGGATGGGCAGCATCTTCCGGAGTACATTCCGGATATGGTAGATTGCATGGAACGGGAACACTGCGATGTGGTGATCGGCTCCCGGTATATTGGAGAGAAAAGGCCATTCAGCATCCGGACGGTGGGCGCAAAGTTGATTTCAGCCGCGATTTGGCTGACCACGGGAAAACACCTGTCGGACCCCACCAGCGGAATGCGGCTGTATGATAAGCGGGTGGTAGAGCAGTTTATCCGAGATGAGAACAGCGCACCGGAGCCGGATACCTTGTCCTATCTGTTTCGCCTGGGAGCGGATATCCGGGAAGTTAAGGTGGAGATGGCAGACAGAGTAGAAGGATGCAGCTATCTGACGCCTGGAAACGCGTCGAAATACATGATACAAATGCTGATGTCGATTTGCGTCTTTCAGTGGTTCCGGGACAGAAAGGGGATGCTGTAATATGAATATTTTAAGCTGGCCGCTTCGCATTCTGCTGTTTCTTGGAAGTGTTGTGGTATTTACGATCATTTCCCAGTGTATCAGAAAAAGACGAATTCAACTTAAGGACGGGATATTTTGGGTTGCGTTCGGCTTCCTGCTGATTCTGGTCTCGGTTTTTCCGGTGCTTGCGATATGGGCTTCCAGCATCCTTGGAATCCAGTCTCCGTCGAATTGTGTGTTTCTCATTCTCATTTTCCTGCTGGGCTGTCATCAGTTTTTTCTGACGATCCGGATATCGCGGTTAGAGATAAAAAACAACCAGCTGGTTCAGAACATCGCCATTTATCGAAAGCTGGAAGACGAGGAGAAGCACCATGAAAAAGAAAATATGCTTCTTTTCCGGTGATATCACAAGAAGCGGCGGCACAGAGCGGGTATCTTCCAAGATAGCCAACGAGCTGGCGAAGGACGGCACCTGGAAGATCTGTTTTTTAAGTCTGGTGGAGCAGAAGAAAGAGCCCTTTTTCCCTGTAGACCCGGCAATCCCGCGATATCAGCTGGGGGATCACTGGATCAATCCCGGCCCGGGCTATTTGCCGCTGATCGGGAAATTGCGAACCTTCTTAAAAGAGAAAAAAATCGATATCATCATAGATATTGACATCGTGCTGGATGTGCTTTCCATACCTGCCGCCAAATCGCTGGGGACAAAAGTGATTTCCTGGGAGCATTTTAACGCGGATTATGAGCTGTCTGTATGCTATCGGAAATGGATCCTCAGGTATTCTGTCAAGCGCTCTGATTATGTGGTGGTGCTTACGAAGGGGGATCTGGAGGACTATGGCAAACGACTGGGACGGCAGGACCGCATCGCGTATATCTATAATCCAGTCAACAAATCGGCGGACACCAGCAAATGGGAAAGAAAAAATCTGATCCTTACAGTGGGACGTCTGGTTCCGGAAAAGGGAATGGATGAACTGATGCATGTGGCGGAAGCCGTTCTGACAACGCATCCCGACTGGCAATGGCTGCTCCTGGGAGAGGGGGAACAAAGGAAGGAACTGGAACAGTTTCTCTTGGAAAACAACCTTCAAAACCGGCTGATCCTTATGGGCAATGTGGCGGATGTAGCCCTTTATCTGCGGCAAGCCAGCATCCTTGTTTCTACCTCAAAGTACGAAGGACTGGGAATGAGCATTCTGGAGGCAAGGAGCATGGGAGTTCCCTGTGTAAGCTTTGCGGTAAAGACGGGGCCTTTGGAAATCATTCGCGACGGCATCGACGGTTATCTGGTGCAGCCCTTCGACTGTGATGCGATGGCCGGGAAAATCAACACCTTGATTGAGAATCCTTCCTTGCGGAAGCAGTTTGCGAAGCAAGCGCTGCTGTCCATGGGCGATTTTGAAACAGAAACCATTATCAAACAGTGGAAAGACATTTTGGAGCGGTTGACAAGCGCATAAATGGGGTGACGAGCCTATGGCCCAGGTAAGCATTATCGTACCTGTATACCAGGTGGAAAAATATCTCAGGCAATGCATTGACAGTATTCTGGCGCAAACCTTTACGGATTTTGAACTGATTCTGGTGGATGATGGTTCTAAAGACCAATCCGGAGAAATTTGCGACGAATATGCGGCAAAAGACAGAAGAATCTGTGTGATTCATCAAGCGAATCAAGGGCCTGGCGCAGCCAGAAATCACGGAGTTGCTGCCGCGTGCGGAACGTATATCCTGTTTCTGGATTCCGATGATATGTTGGATGGAAATGACGCACTGCGGATTCTGGTGGACTGCGCAGATGCCTCGCAGGCAGATATTACAGTTGGAAACTATAGACGGTTCAGCGCAAAAGGTGTCGAAGTGGTTTGTGCACACGGTTTTTCAAACGGGGTTGACAGCAGGACACCGGCCTTTCGGTATCAAGGTTTTTATTTGAATGGTCATCTTGCGTTTAATTGGGGAAAGCTGTATCGGAAATCCTTTTTACAGGAAAACCGGCTTATTTTCCGGAATTATCAGTTGGCAGAGGATAAGTTGTATAATATATGCTGCTGTGCCTGCTGCCCCTGCTATGCGTTTACAGAGCAAAGCGTCGTCTTATATCGCCGGACGGAGAATTCTTTAACCAGACAGGCTTCCTCGGACTTTATCAAAAACTGGATTCATCTGATCGAAGCCTTCAGCGGATTCCTGGTGGAGAACGGAATGCCAGGTGATTATTACGATGTGATCGCATTTCATTATTTTTACGGAAGTTTTTTCATTGTGGAGCAGGGTCTGCGTCATGGAGATGATTTTCGAGCGATTGTGAGGCGGATTCGGGAATACGGGCAGTATGACACGGTCAGAAAGGCGATGTGCGCACTGGCGAGGGGGAAATACATATCTGCCATTCCCTCTCTTTTGCGGCGTGTCATTACGTGGGGAGCGTCAGCCGCATTTTCTGTCCATGCCTATTGGCTGTTTGCCGCATCTACTGGCCTGTTTGTAAAAGCCCAGTATCAAAACGAGTAGATATAATACGTTAAATGTACCGGAGAATGTTTATGAACCAGAACTTACTCAGTATCATTACGCCGGTTTATCAGGTTGAACAGTATTTGCCCCAATGCCTTGACAGTATATTGGCTCAAACATATCCGCACTGGGAATTGATTTTGGTGGACGACGGATCAAAGGACCAATCCGGAGAGATCTGTGATGAATATGCCAAAAAAGATGGTAGAATCCGTGTGATACACACGGAAAACAGAGGCGCGGGAGCAGCCAGAAATACAGGATTTGCGCATGCAACGGGAGAATATGTCGTATTTGTTGATAGCGATGATTATATTTCAGAGAATATGATTGAGAGATTGTATATGACAATCCACAAATCGAAGTATGACCTGGTGGTATGCAACTTCCTTCGCGCATATCCAGATGGGAAAAACGATTTTACAACGCAGTTTCCGGATATGGAAATCAGCGGTCGGGAAGTATTGGCTCATTGGAAGACACAGAAGAACTACGGGCTGTGGACAGTCCCTTGGAGCAAGATAATCAGAAAGAGCATTCTGGATCAAGTCAAATTTCCGGAGGGAAAGTATTTTGAGGATGAATTTTTCTCCGACCAGCTTTTCCTGAGATGTGACCGTGTTCGCGTCATACCGGACAGCTTGTATGTAAACAGGGTGCGAACAAGCAGTACGATGAATTCCCAGAAAACGAGAAACTATCTGGACTTGATTGATGCGTTTCAGGCGAGAATTGAATTGTACCTGGAACAGTCGCTCCCGGTGGATGAGGTATATAAAATCCTAATTTACCTGTTGGAGCCGTATTCCAAATGCGCGTCGGCCCATTTTCGGGGGGAGGACAGGCAACGGCTGCTGCAAGGCCGCGGGTTTATCCGTAAGACCGCCAAAACCCTGATGAAAATGGATTTATCTCCGGTGAAGAAGTGCTCGCTTCCAGTAATTGGCATGTTCCCCTGCGCCACGTTTCGGGTGGCGGTCAAATTCCGGGGATTACTGGAGTGGTTCCTGTGAGATCGGTATGGATGAGATTGTAGAACTGGAAACAGAGGAATAACAGGGTGAAAAATCAATTAAAAGCGGGTGTTATGCTTTCCTATCTGTCCAATGGGATAAACATTGTGATACAGGTAGCATATATGCCGGTAATGATCCGGCTTCTCGGCCAAAGTGAATATGGGCTCTATTCCCTTGTTTCCGGGGTGGTCAGTTACCTGAGCTTGTTCAGTCTTGGATTTTCCGGTGCTTATTTGCGCTTCTTTTCCAGAGAAAACCAAAAAAAGGATCGTGACAGCCTGGCCGCGCTGAATGGGATGTTCATAACACTGTTCCTTGTACTAGCATCGGCGGCTTTGGTTTGCGGCTTCGCGCTTAGCTGTTTTCCGAAACAAGTATTCGGTTCAAAATTATCCAGCGCGGAATTGCTGGAAGCAAGAATCCTAATGGTGATTCTTGTGGTGAATATCGCGATTTCTTTGGTGAGCGGTATTTTTGATTCTATTATCAACGCCTATGAGCAGTTTGTTTTTCAGCGGATTTTATCCCTTTTGGCTACTGTCATAAATCCGCTGATCTGCCTTCCTTTGCTGCTCATGGGGTATGGTAATGTTATGCTTGTGGTTGTTGCCACTTGTATGACTGTGAGCAGGCTGATTGTCAACATTTGGTTCTGCTTGCACAAATTGAAAATTCCCATTTCGTTTCATGGTCTTCAGCTTTCTCTGTTAAAAGAAGTGGGCGTTTTCAGTTTCTTCCTGCTGCTGAATATGGTGATAGACCAGATTAACTGGAATGTAGACAAGCTTATCCTCAGCCATACGAATGGAACAAACGAAGTAGCGGTTTACGGTGTGGCTTCTCAGATCAACAGTTTGGTGATGATATTTTCCACAACGATTTCCTCTGTTTTTTCTCCGCGAATCAACCGTATTGCCGCAGATGACAGTGTGGATTTTCAAAGGGAGTTTACTTTGCTGATGGCCAAAGTCGGGAGAGTCCAATGGATGGTCTTGGGCTTGGTGACAATGGGATTTGTGGTGTTCGGAAAATACTTTATTGTCAATATCTATGCAGGTAGGGAGTATGAGAATGCGTATCTGGCATCGTTGTTTCTGGTGATACCTGCTTTGGTTCCGTGGATTCAAAATACAGGAATCGAAGTACAAAGAGCACTAAACCGACATCAGTTCCGATCCATGATTTATTTCATAATGGCAATTCTCAATGTCTTTATGAGTATCCCCTTGGCCGCGAGATTTGGCTCTGTCGGCGCGGCGATGGGAACCGCGATCAGCCTGGTCCTTGCCAATGGAATCATCATGAATGTGTTTTACCATAAGGCTCTGAAAATCGATATGGTTTTCTTTTGGAAAGAAATCGGAAAGACCTTGCCGGGATTTCTGATTCCATCTATTCTGGGCGCGCTGATTGTGCGGCATGTTTCCTTCGATAGTCTTATGAAATACGCCGTATGGATTGTTGTATTCGCTGTTGTCTACTGTCTGTCGATATACTGTCTCAGCTGCAACAAGAGGGAACGGGCACTGGTCTTGGGCATGATTAGGAGAAATCAGAATGAATCATAAATCGGAATGCTGCGGCTGTACCGCATGTCAGCAGATATGTCCTATGCAATGTATCGTAATGACTTCGGATGAAGAGGGATTTCTTTATCCGAAGATCAACGAGGGGCAATGCATTGGCTGTCAGAAATGTGAAGCGGTCTGCCCGCTCCAAACGCCGCCCCTTGTAAAAGGAAAAACACAGACCTATGTGGGATATGCCAAAAATGAGAAAATCCGAAGACGCAGCTCATCGGGTGGGATTTTCTCTCTGGCTGCGGAGTATGTGTTAAAACGTGGCGGCGCTGTATTCGGAGCTGCTTTCGATGATTCGCTCGCGGTACATCATATTTGCGTAGAATCAGAGGAAGACTTGGATAAGCTTCGGGGAAGCAAGTATGTACAGAGCAGTTTGGAAAATACATATGCCCAGGCAGAAGAATATTTGATCGATGGACGGTGGGTGCTGTTTTCCGGGACAGCCTGCCAGATTGCGGGATTGAAGAATTATCTGGGAAAAGAGTATGACCGTCTGCTGACGATCGATGTGTTGTGTCACGGAGTTCCATCTCCCAAGATATGGAAGTTATATCTGGAGGATCAGGAACGGAAATACAATTCCAAAATCACTTCGATTCAGTTTCGGGACAAGAAACTGGGCTGGAAACTCTACTCTATCAGGATTCAGTTTGAAAATGGGCGGGAATATGCCGTTCCGTTCACCAAAGACAAATTTATGAATCTGTTTCTCGGCAACATTGATCTTCGCCCTTCGTGTTATGACTGCCGTTTTAAGGCGTTCCCCAGGCCATCGGATATGACGATTGGGGATTGCTGGGGAATTGAACACCATTTGCCGGAGTTGGATGACGATCTGGGGACTTCAGTCATTCTGGTGCATTCAGCAAAAGGCGAGAGACTGTTCAAAGCAATCCGGGAAAGGCTGACCGTTAAGGAAGCGGCGTTAGACAGTGTTCTGCCGAAAACAGCAGATTCCAGAAGATCTGTGGAAATGCATCCAAACAGAAAACAATTCTGGGCAGATGTGCAGCTGGGGCAGTCTATTGAGCAGATATCTGGTCGTATCAGAAGGAATCTTGTACAAAAAGTGCTTGGGTATCTCCGCATGAAAATGAAACGGGTTATGAAGGGATTCTGATAGTGACGTTGGTATGGAAGGAACTTAGAGGAGGAAACGAAGTGAAGGTTGGATTGATCACGATTGTCGATGACTATAATTATGGAAATCGATTACAGTGCTATGCCAGCAAATGTATTTTGGAAGAGAATGGTTGTCAGGTTGTCTGCTTCTATACGAATCGGACGATTCCGTATTCCGTATTATCTGCGTTGACCTTTCTGCTGACAACGTTTTTCTGCGGTCTGACGCAGATCAACAATAAGTTTCGGAAGTTATTGGCATTTAAGTCTTTTGACAGAGCGAATTTTACCATGTCCGATGCCTTGGTAAAGGGAAAGCTGAATGTTGATGATTTTGACTATTTTGTGGTCGGAAGCGATCAGGTCTGGAATCCGACATGGTATCAGGGCAACAAATCGGAAGTATTTTTGCTCACCTTTGCCAGAAATAACCGGAAGGTCTGTATGGCGCCCAGTTTTGGTATCTCAGAATTGCCCGAAACGTGGAAACCGCATTTTAAAAAACACCTTAATACGTTTCCCTACCTCTCCGTGAGAGAAGCAGAGGGAGCGAAGATCATCCGGGAGCTGACAGGAAGAGAAGCGGAGATTGTGATCGACCCAACCCTGATGCTGGATGCGGAGGATTGGAGAAAAATCGAAAGAACGTCTCCGGCGAGAGACGATGGCAGAAATTATATCTTGAAACTGTTTTTGGGCAGACAATCCGAGGAAAACACCAACTATATCAACGAGATTGCACAAATGTACAATTATCAGATTCTGGAACTGATGGAACCGAAACAGTCAGATGTTTTTGCAGCCGGTCCAGGCGAATTTATCGACTTGGTGGATCACGCGAAGCTGATATGCACCGATTCTTATCATGCCTGCATTTTTTCTATATTATTCAATAAGCCTTTTCTTGTGTTTGAAAGATATGCCATTACAACAACCATGAATTCCAGAATACATACTTTGCTTAGAACGTTGGATTTGGAAAGAAGACTGCCCGGTCGTGTGAAGGCGGAAGATATTTTTGAACATGACTATGCCCATTCCTATGAACTGCTGGATAAGGAAAGAGAAAAAGCACGGAATTTCCTGAGAAAATCATTGAATATAGATCATACATCCTAAAACAGCCAACACATTCCGGTTGCAGAATGTTGAACAGCTGCCGGATCAATTCTCCAGCTGCCCGAGGAGGACACCGTTTCCTGCAACATATGCGGTATTTGCCAGGGCGATTTGCCCTCCTGTGGCAGGATCGGTGACGGAAAAGAAAAGCTGCCAGGTTCCCTCAGGCAATTCCCTTGCAGGCAGCGAAGCGGTAAGGGTTTTTGTCTGTCCGCCTGTCAGACTGCGGAAATCAAACACCAAAGGAAGCCTACGTGTTTCCTCTGTCTGGACATTCCGAAGCAGGAAGGCTCCCTCAAAAGGCTTCAGGGTATTTCCGAAGCCGGTGTTCTCCAGCGTCAGCTGTACGGTCACCTGGGACTGAAGAAGGCCGTGTTTCTGGAGGGTGCAGCCGCGGACGGTATACCGGTACCCCAGATGGGCTTTCACATAAGTAAGTCCGTCACAGCCGGAAAAGGCATCCTCTCCGTTCCAAATCGTCCGGCTCCACTTTTGAAGCACAGTTTGATCGTAATCCGCATTCAAATAAGACACATGGATGGTTTTCAGATACTGGACAGCCGCAGGAAGCGCGTTGTACGCCGTGTCATAGACCACTTCGCCGCCGTTTGGCACATATTGGCATAGGGCGTTCTGAAAGGACAGCTCTTCCTCCCTGACGCCTTTGTAGGATGGAGCGGAAGCATCCTTCCTCAGGGTATCTCCGTAGGTGCCCAAGTCGGACAGGGAGCCAAGCATCCCATCGTTGAACAATCCCAGCCGTCCGGTGATGGAAGGCTGGTCCTGAAAGGCCGGGAATTTTGCCGGTACATCATACAGACCGGTAATCGTACGCCACTGGGCGGGCGTCCGAACGGACAGGTAGATAGAGGGGGCAATGACCTGGTGCAGGTGTGTTATCAGTGTTTGGATAGATTGCGCGTCCGCGAAATACGAACCATGCATTTCTCCCCAGTTCCCGATGAAGCACCCCTGCATCAGATATATGGAGGACGCATAGCGGTTTACGATTTCAGCGGCTTGATCCATATGGGTCAGGATCGTGGACAGGGATTCCGGCTCCTTGACTTTTGCTATGCCGTCCCAGTCATAAAGGAACCGCAGAAGAATCTGCGCATCCGACTGAGACCAGGCCTTCAGAATATCGTCCAGCTGCGCCAAAGCGGAGTTGCTGATCGGGCCGGTTCGGTAGTTGCGCAGATTGATTTCCAGAAGGACCAGGGCGAAGTCGTATTCCCGGATGGAATCCGCGGCAGTCGTCTGGACATGCTGTCCGTCATCGGACAGGGTATACCCAAAAATCCGGTAGAAGCCCTGATACGGATTCTTCAGGACAGCCGTGCTTTCCCAAAAGGCTTCCGGGGTGAAGGCGATGGGCCGGGACCGGTTCCCAAAAAACAGGAGCATCAGCGCCACCAGGAAAACCGCAAGCAGAGGAAGAACACATTTCAGGATAAAGGTGTAAGATGGCTGCATATTTTGGAAGCTCCTTTCCTCGTTCTTCTAATATTGTATCAAACGGGACAGGAGCCGTCCAGTAGGAAATTATGATTTCACAAGGAGTAACGCGCAGAATGACAGAGAAAGAGCTGTTTTGCAAAGTGATATCCGCCGCAATGTTTCCCAAAACCCACCGGATGCCTGACATCCCTGGGGAGCAATACAGCGTTCTGCATGAACGGTTAAAAAGCCACACTCTGGCGCTGCTTCCCGCCGCGCTGCTCAATTCAGCGGAAATGCCGGAAGCTCTGCGCCAGCAATGGCAGAAGGAGCTGTTCACCCAAAAGCTGCGCTTTGGACAGTATCTGATTCATCAGGAAGCCGTCCTTCATTTGTTTGCACAGGCGGGAATCCCCTGTGTCGTTCTGAAAGGCACGGTATCCGCCTCCTATTATCCGGAACCGGCTTACCGGGCCATGGGGGATATTGACCTGTTGGTGCGCCCCCGGGATCGTCAGAGCGCTGTCCGGCTGCTGAAGGAAAACGGCTTTCGGGCATCCGGTTACCGGGACGCCATTGAGCAGGGCTTTCGCAAGGGCTATGTTCCTTTGGAACTGCATATCGGCATCTGCCCGGAGGGCCAGTATGCGGATACCATAAACACCCTTCTGCTGAACCATTTCGCCGAGATGGAAAGCAAGGAACTCTATGACTTCGTATTTCCGTGCATGACGGAAATGTGCAATGGATTGGTGCTGCTGGAGCATATGCATCACCATCTCCGGGACCATCTGGGATTTCGCCAGGTGATCGACTGGATGCTGTATGTGGACGCCCATTTGGATGACAAGGCCTGGAACGCCAATCTACGCGGCCTTTTCACGCAGTGCGGGCTGGAACGGTTCGCGATTGTGATAACGGCTATGTGCCAGCGGTATTTTGGACTGAGAACGGAGGGAATCTCCTGGCCCCAAAACGCGGATGCCGCCCTGTGCGAGGAGCTGTTCGACCACATCTACGCAATGGGGAATTTCGGAAATCAGCTGGAAGCGAATCAAAAGAGCGCGGCAGGAATGCTGCGGGACTGCAGCCTGCCCAGCATCCTGACGGGCCTGCAGAAATCGGGCCAGGAAAACTGGCAGCTGTGTCACAGACATCCATGGCTCAGACCCTTTGCCTGGCTGTATCAGATTTTCCTCTACAGCTATCGTGTGATCACGGAAGGATATAATATGTCCCTTGTACTGGTGGTAAAGGAGCGGCGAAGGGTCAGCAGAACGAAGAAATTGATGGAAAAGCTGGGGCTTCAGCAAAAGGAAAAATAAATACAGGGAGTGGATACTGTGGGAATCAAAACAAGCAGCGCAAGACTGTTGGCGTATTTGAAAAGAGAAGGGGAGCTGGATCTGCGCGCTGTCTGTATGCTGGGCAGACAGGAGCTGTGTCTGACAAAAGGGCAGATCAGCGCCCTTTGCAGAGATTATCGGGATGTTCTTTCGTCTGACTTTGTGCAGGAGACATTTAGTGAAGGCTTTTTGAAAGCCCTTGGCTCGCAGGGGCTTCACGCGCTGGACGCATCGGACTTTGAGGGTGCAGACATGATCTGCGACCTGAACCGGCCGGTTCCACCCGAATACAGAGGTCAGTTTACCTGCATCATCGATGGCGGCACAACGGAGCACGTGTTTTCCTTCCATCAGGCTATGGCGAATGTTATCGATCTGCTGGATGTGGGGGGATATTATATCGGAATGATTCCGTCCAATAACTGGAATGGGCATGGTCTGTATCAGCTTTCCCCCATGCTCTATATGCAGCTTTTCTGTGAGAAAAATGGAATGGAGCTGAAGCATCTATATCTGTGCAACGCGTTTCGTTCCAGAACAATTCGGGAAATTCAGAAGCGCGACATTACAAATCGCACGGAGCTGAATGGGTTCTGCCCTGCGGAACTGTATGTGGTTGCCCGGAAAGTCGCAGATCGGAGCGGAGAACTGATTTTGCAGCAGGGGGATTATGAACAGAAGTGGTCTGGCAGCCATCAGGAAAGTCCGCTGGTGTCAAAGCTCAAGGAACTGCTGCCATGGGAAGCCCAATGCGTGCTGAAGCACTACGGACTGATGTGGCAGTCGAGAAAAATACTGAAAAAGGTGAGAATATAACCTGTTTACCGCCAAAGGAGCGTATGGAGATGAAACGGAAGGAAACCTTTGAAATTGCACAAATTGCCGGGGACTATCTGGTGATTCCCACGGACGGCATCAAGGCATCCTTTGGCGGGACGGTGGTACTGAACGAGGTGGCAGCGTTTCTGCTGAAAGCCATGGAAACCGATATCAGCCGGGAGCAGCTGCTGGATAGAATGGTGGATACCTACGCGGTGGAGCGGGATGCTGCGGACCGGGATCTGGGAGAGATTCTGCATACCTTTGAGACCCTTGGGCTGATGGAATAGACAGATAGGAAGCGCGTATGGTGAAGGAAAAGATACACAGGCTGCTTTTTAGTCCAGCCATCGGTGATCTGCGCAGGTGGTCAAAGCCTTGCAGGTTTTCGATTTTTGCAATTTGTATCCTGAAATGTCTGCTGTCCTGCTGCTCCCTGCTGATCCCGTTGGCTACCAAGGGATTGATCGACGGGGCAGCCGCCCGGGACGGCGTACGGCTGGGATGGAGCGCCGCGGTGCTGATTCTGGCGGTGCTGGGCATACGGGGCCTATCGCTGGGGCTCAGCGTTCTGTCCATCCGGGCGAACACCATGATGCAAAAAAGCCTGCGCTCTATGGTATTGGAGGAACTGCTGAAAAAGCAGTATTCCAATTTGTCGGTTTTTCACAGCGGCGAGATGGTCAGCCGAATGCTCTCGGATGTTCAGGTGGTCAAGAATGGAATGTTGGAGATTCTGCCGGATTTGGTGAGTATGACAGTCAGCTTTTTTGGCGCGGCGATCCTCCTGATCCGCATGGACTGGCGGTTTGCGGTGCTGCTGATCGCCGGAGGCCTGCTGGGGCTGAGCCTCATTGTTGTGTTGGAAGCCCCTATGAAAAACCGGCACGCTGCCGTCCAGGAGGCGGAGGCAAAATATCATGCGACGCTCCAGGAAACGCTGGAAAATCTGCTCCTGGTGAAGGCCAGCGGCTCTGAAAAGCGGATGGAGCGGCAGGTTGGCAAAAAGCAGGAACAGCTGACGGCGGCACAGCTAAAAAAAGGATATTTTCATGCGGCTATGAATCATGGAATCAACCTGACCTTTCAGCTGTCATGGCTTCTGTGTCTGCTGTGGGGCAGTCTTGGCATCTACCGGAGCGCCATCACCTATGGCATGCTGGCAGCCATGCTCCAGCTGGTCAATCAGGTGCAGGGGCCGATCTCCGGTGTCGCCGGGCTGGCGGGGCAGGCCTATGCCGCAGTCAGCTCCGCCGAACGGCTCCGGGAACTGCTTGCCCTTCCGGAGGAGCCCCATCAGGTTCACGGGGAAATGGAAGGCGGCGCTTTGAAAGAGCTGCGGCTGGAAAATGTACAGTTTGGCTATGAACGGGATGCCCAGCCGGTTTTGCAGCAGGTGAGCTGCACCATCCGCGCCGGGGAATTTGTGGCGGTAACGGGTATTTCCGGAGAGGGAAAGACCACCCTGTTTCGACTGCTGCTGGGTGTTTATCAACCGGACGGCGGCAGCCTGACGGTGCGGCTGCATTTTCCCGATCAGGATAGGGACGTCCCCATTGGGCCGGATACCCGAAGTCTGTTTGCCTATATCCCTCAGGGCAATACCCTGTTTTCTGGTACTTTGCGGGAGAACATTGCCATGTTCGCGGAGGATGCACAGGAGCATGAGATTCTGGAAGCCGCCCGCGTTGCCTGTATTGGGGAGCTGATCGAGACCCTTCCCGATGGACTGGATACGGTGTTGGGGGAACGGGGCGTGGGCGTGTCGGAGGGACAGGCCCAGCGCATCGCCATCGCCCGGGCGATTTTGACGAAGGCGCCCGTCCTGCTGATGGACGAAAGCACCAGCGCTCTGGACGAACAGACGGAAGCCAGACTGCTGGAGAATCTGTCCCGGCTGCCGGGAAGAACCTGCCTGATCGTCAGCCACCGAAAGGCGGCGTTGGAGATCTGCGATTACTGCCTGCACATGGCCCATGGGGCCCTTACGGCGCATCTGGCAAAAAATGAGAAAAAAACCTAGAAACCCGTTGCGCCGGATTGAAAAATGTGGTATAATATAATGTCAAAAAAGGGACTTTGGAGTCAAATAAAAAATTGGCGGAAAAGCTCCTGTGATAGAAAAAATGATGATAACAGGGAGGGTAGGAAATTATGGAGAACACAAAGAAACGACAGGACAAAAAACTGTCCGTGAAAATATTGGGCATTCTCCTCAGCTTCTGTCTGATTGTGGCAATGCTTCCGCCTGTGTCTGCGGCTGCCGAAGAAAATGATAGGAAATTGAAGAACGGCAGCTTTGAGGAAGGACAGACCTTTACGAAGGACTATCTGCAGACCCCCACTGTAGCCAACTGGAATACAACCGCTTTTCAGGGGCAGTTCGAACTGTTCAGAGATAACCGCAATACTTACCTTACAAATCCAAATGTTCGATTAAAACCTACGGATGGCACCTATGCCGCTGAGCTGAATGCAGATGAAGAAAGTACCCTGTATCAGGTGGTCAAAACGACAGCTTCCAGCGTTTACGAATGGGGTCTGGATCACGGTGCCCGGAACGGCAAGGATATTATGGCTCTGGTGATTGGCCCCAATCAGCCTTATAAGCCGTCAAAGCCCACTAAGGAGGGGCGGGATCAGTTCATGCAGATGGTGGACTGGCTCAATATAGGAAATGAAGTTACTGCAGGAGCTGAGCCGAAGCAATACACCGTCTACAGTAAGAAATTTGCTGACAGAGGTGCGTTTGCGGATAACGCGGGCAACAACGCCTTCAGCCTGACCCCCAGTACCATCTACACCGAGGAGTGGCACATCTGGATCATGGCTTCCGAAAGAGGCAAGGACACCTCCAAGCCAAATCCTTGGAACTCCTATGGCTCCAATGCGGCGGGCAGCGCAGGAAGCAGCGATGGGAGCGGAAGCACCACCGTGGACCTGAGCAAGTATTATCTTTACACCGTTCCCGCTGGACAGACGAAGACCCTGTTCGGCTTCGTTTCGGTGGGATATGTGGATTCCCCGACAACTGCAGATAAGGCCAAAACCTACGGTAACTTTCTGGACAGAATCAACTTCCAGCTCTACCACCCCCTGTCCGGCAGCACCACCACCCACGGCAGCGCCGTCGTCGGCGGCAGTGATGGGACGTCCGGGGGAACGGGGGGATCATCGGAAGGACACAAGGTCACGGTAAACGACAAGCTGGCTACCTATGTCACCGATGGCGAAAAGCTGAAAATTCAGGCGATTGTAAAGAAAGCGGATGCCGATGTCGGCTGTGAGTTCGTCGGTGTCTCTGACACAACGCAGGATGAAAGCGGTAACCCTAAAACTGTGTTTTTGCAGCTGGCAGGAAACGTGATTGAGGATACCGGCAGCCTGACAGACGAACAGAAAAAGGGGAAATGGATCAAGTCCACCAATACGGACGGCGATACCATTTACACCTATTATCTGGAGAATCTTACTTCCGCCACCGACTTGCACTTTGTTTTCATCAAAAACCCCACCATCACCTACGACCCCAACGGCGGCAAAGATTATGTGGTGGAACGAATCTATAATACCAACGAAGCCCCGAACGTGTACAGCTTTAAACCGGCTGTCCTTACAGGAAACACGGGCGGAGTGGACACAACAACTGGCGCAACAAATAAGCCGACAGAGTTGTTTATTCCCCCGTGTGTATCCCATGCGGCAGAAGGCCAAAATGACGGTTGGAAATTTATGGGCTGGTTACTGACCGGTGATAAATTAGAAAAGACTGGTGAAGCAGAAACACATGTAAATGCGGATCAGTTAGGCAAGTTAATACTTCCTGACGTACATACCATAGCATGTAATTACTCTGTCGGTGGAGCGACAGAAGAGACAGCAGCACAGCATTTTAACATTTATAATGGAAACGTGTCATTGACGAAAATACTTAATATAACGGGTAATGAGGTTGATGGTGTAACCTGGAAAGATAACGGAGAAGAAAGAGCCTACGCCAATGACCACAAAGGTCTTACCATGATAGCCCAGTGGCGCTGGCGGCAGTCATTCATCCCCCAGGTGGGCAGCGGTGCGAACTACACCGATTCCGCCAACGGCGGCACAGTGGAAATCACCAGCGTAACGAATACCTCGGATTCCAATTACAATGCTGCCTATAACGCAAACGGCGGCAAATCCTACCACGCGGAAACGGATGAGACGATCACTGCCACCGCCACCGCCAAGGACGGCTTCACCTTTGAGGGCTGGTATGACGCAAGTGGCAAGCTGATCACCACCAACACCACCTACAGCTACACGGAAACCAAGGAAAGCGTCAACACCTACTACGCCCGGTTCTCCGGCAGCGTCACCCAGACCTACATCCGTCAGGTGAAAAACGGAGACACGTGGGTGGACACCACGGACGACAAGATCGGCACGCTGGGACGGTATGAATACATTGACGCGCCGGGTACGCCCATCAGCTCCACCGCAGCGGCAGGCTCCGGCTACAAGTTCGTGGGCTGGTACGATTCCACCGGCAATAAGGTGGCAGATACCATGCTGATCAACGACGGCGCAACCATCAGCTACACCACCACCGGCAACGCCACCTACTACGCCCGGTTTGAAACAGCCTATACCGTCAAGTTCGCCGCCCAGACCAAGCAGGCCGACGGCAGTTTTAAGACGGACACCGTGGGCGGTACGGTTTCCGTAGCATCCGTCACGGATCTAGATGGCACAGCCGCAAGCTCCACCGCAACCGCCAATTCCGGCTACAAATTCCTCGGCTGGTACGATAAAGACAGCAACCAGCTCAGCACCAACGCAACCTACTCCACCACAACCACATCGGCTACCAACGGTGTGACCTACTATGCCCGGTTTGAGATCGTGTACAATCCCACGGTGGAAAGCCAGGTTTACCTCTCCTTTGTTGCGGAGAGTGAGGGTACACAAATCCCCTCCGCCTTTGATGGCCGCGACGCGGGCACGGGTAAGAATACGAACGACTATGGTCTGGACAACAAATTCGGCAACACCATCGCCACCGGCTTTAAGTATTCCTTAAACACCATGACCGATGTGAGCACCATCCAGATCACCGTGACCGTCCCCGCCTCCGCCTATGTGAAGGTGGGCGGCACCGGGAGCTTCACCGGC
>JAXEXE010000068.1:0-3088 GCA_034113565.1 Faecousia sp. | reverse complement strand
ACGGTCAAGATGAACGGGCTGCGCCCGCCGTTGACAGCCCCGCCTGTCCTTGCTGGTGGGTAGTCAAGGGGCGACAGCAGGGAGTGCTGCCGCCCCTCACTATCATCAGAGAAAGGGGGATTTTCCATGACCGAGAAAGAATACAAAGAACATATCCAGTACACCCATAACGCCTATTGCCGGATAGTCATTCGCCATGCTTCCATAGACGCTGCCCGTATGCTGTTTGCCAAGTGGAAACGAGAAATCTCCCTTGAATACTTGACCGAAGAAAAGTTTGTTCCACTAAGTGCCCAATTCGCTTCAACGGACTGCCCGTTTCGGATGAGCGGTGCGGGCAGTTCGGTTGAAACGGTGTGGGTTTTGGGTCGAATTTTTTACTTGTTCAGCGGTGTCAGATCACGCATATTTTTTCCGTTCATTTCCAAGCGATAGGAGTTATGCAACAATCGATTTAGACAAGCATCGGCGTAAGTGTGCTCCTGGAACAGGTCGTACCAGGTGTTCACCGGGAACTGGGAAATCACCATGGTAGACCGGCCAGGATCCCGGCTTTCCAGAACCTCGAACAGGTTCCGGCACTTGTTCAGATCCAGCTGCATCAGTCCGAAGTCATCAATCACCAGCAGATCAAAGGACACTAGACTCGCCAGGGTCTCCCGGTAACTGTCCATGGTCTCGGCCCGGTTCAGCTCGTCAATGAGCTGGCTGGCTTTGCAATACTTCACAGTCTTGAACTGCCGCAAGGCGCAGATGGCCAGGGCATTGGCCAGGTAGCTCTTGCCGGAGCCGGTCTGACCTGTAATCATCAGGTTCCGACCCTGCTCCACCCACTTGCATTTGGACAGTTCCTCAATGATTCTGGTATCCAGCAGCCGTTCCGGGTCGTAGATCGTCTCATCCAGATCGGCATGGGGATACTTCAGCGTGGCCTTCTTAATGAAGCGGTTCAGCTTCTTGTTGTAGCGCAGATCCCATTCTGCATCCACCAGCCGACCTACCTTCTCCCGGAAGGGGATCAGGTCGGAGTTAGGATCCCGGAGCAGCTCCTCCAGCGCCTCCGCCATGCCGGAGAAGCGCATGGTCTTCAGCTTGCCACACAGCTCATAATCTTCGGTAGAAAGGATATCCGTCATCACTTGTAGAACTCCTTTCCCCGGAGGTTCTCATGGGACGGCAGCTTCTGCTGTTCCTTCTCCTGACTGCGCTCCGTCAGCTGCTTCAGGCACCGCTTGAAATAGGAATACCGGCAGGCATTGCCCTCCACGCAGAGCCGGGCAGCTTCCTCCACCAGCAGTTTGGACTGGCCGGTGCACATGTGGAGGATGCCGTTGCAGCTATTATAGGACTGCTCCTCGTGCTGGTTGGAAAGAAGAACCGTATCAATCATCTTGGCGGTATAAGGGCCGAAACCTGCTGCCCAGCGGCGGTAGTAGTCGCCGTTCTTTTCGTTCACATCCCGGTAGAAGCGATGCTCCTGGGGCATGTGCTCCGTCTTGGTAATATACTTGGGAAATGTGGTATAAGACCGCCTGTGGGTGCAAACCAGCTTGTTATTGCGGTCACAGATTCGGATTTCCGCCATAGTCGCCTTCAGGAAAGCGGGCTGGCCGTACATCGTGCAGGGAACGGAATAATAGTGTTCGTCAAAAAGAAGATGGTAGTTGTTGGGCACCTTTGCAAAGTAACGGTACTCGCAGGGAGAGAAATGTCCGTTGGTCAAGGGGCGCATCTTCGGCTTGTCATAGCTCTCAAACGCCTCCCGCCGGGAGAAACCTTGCCCTTGGATCTTCCGGTCGTTCAGGTTATCCACGATCCGCCGGACATTCCGGTTCAGCTCCTCCATGGTGTAGTAGATCCGCTCCTTCAGTTCCTCCAGCAGATGGGTCTCCAGCCACTGGACACCCTTTTCGACGGTGGCCTTTCCCTTGGGCTTCCGGGCGGGAGGCGGCAGGATCACCACTTCATAGAACTGCTCCAGATCCTGATATGCAGAATTGAGGATCAGCTCGTCCTTCGTATGCTTCGTAACGGCGGCACGGAGGTTGTCGGGCACCAGATACTTGGGGACTGCACCGTAATAGTCCAGAGCATGGACGGTTCCGGCGATGAAGCTGGGCAACTTCTCGTCGGGGAAGGCCTCGGCGTAGATCATGCTGCTGACGCCGACGGTGGTGACGAAGATATGTACCTTCCGTAATTCTCCGGTCTGAGCGTCCACCAGAAGCTCCGGCTGGTCGCCAACCCAGTCGATGTACACCCGCTCTCCCGGGATCCTCTCCACGGCCATACGAAGGCCCTGGGATCCATGGTGGGTGCTGACATACTGGTTGAAGTAATGGCAGAATTGGGTGTACTGGTAGCCGGAGGGATGCTCCTGCTTGTACCGGAGCCACAGAAAGTACAGGTTTGCCTTGCTGCCCTCCCGGTGGATACGGGCGTAGATGACCTCATAGTCCGGCATGATGTCCTCAGACTTCCTGCGGACATTGGAGGGCGGGTAGAAGGATGCTTCGACTTCCTCAGCCGGCATCTGCTTCAGAACCTCCAGTGGGACGCACTTCTCCAGATATCGGGTCATGATGAGATTCACGGTGCTGTTGCCAACACCGTAGCGGTTGCGGCAATCGTCGTAGGAAATGCCCTTGAGACGCATCTCGATGATGCCAAGAATGGTCGTGCTGTTTTGCATTGAAAATGATACTCCTTTCTCGCAGCAGAAGCTGCAGGAAAGACTGTATCATACCCAGGCCCGGAACGCACCGTTCATCCGAAAGAACCACACCGCTTAAACCGAAATACGTACACCGCCCAAAGCGAAAACACCACACCGTTCGGGCGAAATTTGCACTAAGCACCACAGACGAGTATTTTCAAGTGCCAGACTATGGCGAAACTTATCCATTCTCCGTCCGGGGGCAGACGATACTTTTAGATAGCTGCTCCCTTGCGGTTGCTCTTGCCGAGCTGCCGGAACAAACGCAGGAGGAAATCTTTTTGTATTACTTCCAGCACTTGACGCAGAAAGAAATCGGGGAACAAAGCGGCTGGACACGTAGCACAATCGGGCGGCATATTCAGCTTGCCT
>JAXEXE010000067.1:0-5816 GCA_034113565.1 Faecousia sp. | reverse complement strand
GTCATTGCGAGCCAGTCCGCAGACTGGCGTGGCAATCCGTATCCCCTTTCGCACTCTGATGACGCAGTTTCCCAAAAAGGAGAACGGATTGCCACGTCGCTTCGCTCCTCGCAATGACATCTAAATCAGCAATGCTCTCCTTTAGCGCACGAATTCCATTTTGAATAATACGCAACCGGCGCGTCGAATTCGGCGCGCCGGTTGCGTTATGAAAGCGAGCGGACATAGCTGAGCAGGGGAGCCAGCGATTCCCGGTTGCTAAAGTCTACGGTGCCGCCGTAGGTGTCCAGCATCATTTGATCCTCGCTGCGAAGATTGTCGTAGCCCTTTTTCAGCATGACCGTTCGAAGCATCGCCATCATGGCCTTGTGGGTCAGCCCCAGCCGGGAATAGTCAATGCCGCCCCGCAGATGGAACTGCCTGATTTTCTCCCGCATTTCCGGGGTCAGAACCTTTTCCAGCCCGGCTTCGATGTGGGCCACATTTTCCGGGTCCTCCGGGTCGGCTAAGCCGCAGGAAAACAAAATAATCCGCTTGTTGGAGATGGCGTCGTAATTTTTGACAATGGTTTGGATACCGCTGAGCCCCCCGGCGTACAGGCCGCCGCCGTGGATGAGAATGTCATAGCTTTTCAAAAGCTCCGCATTTACTTCCCGGCTGTCCCTGAGATCGCAGGCCAGGTCTTCCGCAATCCACTGGGCGTATCGTTTTGTTGTGCCATATTTCGATGCGTAGGTTACCAGAATTCTCATTTATTTCCCTCACTTTCCAACTGCGCCGCATATTCCTCTACTCCGGCAATGCCTGCGTACAGCTTCCGGTGCAGACGGTAGAATTCCGCCAGCTCCTCCTCAGAGAACGCCGCGAACAATTTCCGCATCAGACATTCCCGGCGCTGGGCCATCTGGGCGGAATAGGCGGCAACCTTTTCTGTTTCCTCCAGAGAAACAGCATTGTTTGCGCCTGCTTTCACGGTCAGGTATCCCTTGCGCACCAATGCATCCGCCAGCTTTTTCACATTCTGCCGGGAGCAGCCCATCAGCCTGCCAACGCTGGTCAGTGTTCTGGGCTCCGGGCACTGTTCCAGCATAGCCAGAAGCAGCCACTGCTTCATGGTCATATCGGTCTGAACCTTTTCGCAGGCAGTCTGCATGCGGTTCTGCTGGATAAAGATACTGCAAAAAAGTGCCATGGCGCGATGGGGGGTGTCGCAGCCAAACTGATTCAGTAAATCCTCCACGGGATATCCTCTCCTAAGCAGTAACAAGTTACGGCACATTATAGCAGAAGACAATAGCTTTGTCAATACAAAAGAAGCGGCGCGCCAAATATGACGCGCCGCTTGGGTTATAGAAGGGTGCTTTCCCACTCCGCTTCCCGGAAACCGGTAAGCACCTTGCCGTCGTCGGTGACGACAATAGGCCGCTTCACCAGCATGCCGTCGGTGGCCAGCAGCCGCAGCTGCTCCTCCACAGTCATGCCGGGCAGCTTGTCCTTGAGATTCAGAGCCTTGTATTGCAGGCCGCTGGTGTTGAAGAATTTCTGCACCGGCAGGCCGCTGATTTCCAGCCAGCGGGACAGCTCGTCATAGGAAGGATTCTGCTCCTTAATATGCCGGGCTTCGTAAGCGATGCCGTGGCTGTCCAGCCAGGCCTTGGCTTTCTTGCAGGTAGAGCAGGGGGGATACTGTAAAAACAGCATACTTTTTTCTCCCTTATTTCACAAAATCGTTGACCACCCGGATGATCTTGCGCACATCCTCGTCGGTCAGGTACAGGTGCAGGGGCATGGTGATGATGTGCTGGGTGATCTCGTGGGCGCGGGGGCAGGTGCCCTGGGCGTATGTGTACATGGAGAACTCGGTGTTGTCCCGGTAGTGGACGCCGCCGTAGATGTCATTTTTCGCCAGCTCCGCCAGCAGGGCCTCCCGGTCGGGGACGGCGATTTCGTAGATATGGAAGGAGCATTCCTCAGGGTAGGGGGCGGGAATGATCTGAATTTTGGGATTCTTGGAGAACGCCTCGTCGTACATTTTGACGATCTCCCGGCGGCGGACATTTTCCTCGTCCAGATAGGGCAGCTGGGCCAGAGCGATGGCGGCCATAATGGCGTTGCCGTTGTACTTGTAGCCCACATAGTCCACGCCGTAATTCCACTTGTAGGTGCCTTCACTGCTGGTGCGGGCGTAGGTATCCTTGTTAATGCCCATCCAGGAGACCTTGCGGCACTCGGCATCCAGCTCGCCATCGGCAAAGCAGATCATGCCGCTGTCGCCGGTGGGCAGGTTTTTCACAGCCTGATAGGAGTAGACCGCCACGTCCACGCCCTCCCAGGTGCCGGGGGTCACGCCGTTTACCCGGGTGCCGGACATATGGGCGGCATCCAGAATCAGGTGAAGACCGTGCTGTTTGCAGATTTCCAAAACCTTATCCAGCTGGCCCACCCGTCCGCCGTAGCCTACGAAAATCACGGCCCGGGTCTTGCCGGTGATCTTTTTCTCCACGTCTGCCGGGTCCAGGCACAGGTACTGGTCCACATCGGCGAAAACGGGCTTCAGGTTTTCATAGAGGATGGCGTGGTTGGTGGAGACGAAGGTCACGGGAGTGGTGATGATTTCGTCGCCGTCCTGCCAGCCGTAGCGGCGCTTGAGGATGTTCACCGCCAGATGGAGGCCGGAGGTGTTGGAGTTTAAGTAGCAGGCATAGGGATGGCCGGTGTATTCCTTCCATTTTTGCTCAAATTCGACGGTCTTGAAGCCGGAGCCGGTCCAGCCCTTCTCCAGACACTCCCGAATCTGCGCCAGGCACTCGTCAATATGGAATTTGGGTTTCAGAACTTGAATGGTAGACATAAAGTTGCGTCCTTTCTATAGCAGAATCCATAAAACGATGGACATATTTTAGTACAAATTGCGGGAAAAAGCAAGGGTATTATCCACCAATACCCAAAACCCGCTTGACAAACTGCTTGAAGTAGTGCAGTTCAAAATAGTGATGCCAGCGGAAGGGCTTTTTCCCGTCCAAATAATCGCCGAAGAAGGCGTGGCCTGCCCGGAAGCCCTCGTACAGGGAGTCGGCGAAGGGGCCGTACCAGTCATCCTGGAACCAATTATAGCGGTACAGGTCGGCGTAAGCCTTCATATAGCTGACAAAGCAGTGCTTATAGTGCTTTTGCGTCAGATATTTTTCATCCGGCGGCTGGTAGCCCCGATCCTTTGCGAACCGTTCCAGCTCCGGGGTGTAACCCATGATGAAGGGGCCCACAAAATCGATGGGGTACAGGGGGATGTTGGCGTCGATGTAAATGACGTGCAAGTCCCGCATCCGGTTGACATCGGTCTGGTTATCGTCGCTGATGACCAGCCGTTCCACGATCTCCACGGTTTGCCCGTCTCTGCCAAAGAGCATATTGTGGGGCAGGGAGCCGGACAGAGAGGCTACCACCTCCGCGTTTCGGATGTAATGGATCATCCGATCCAGCGGCACCTTCTCGGGATAGAGAATGGTGTAGCCGTTCTTCTCATAGAAATTGTCCAGAGAATCAAAGCCAAATTCAAAGGGCTGGCCCTTTTTAAACTGGCTTCGGCTGAAATAGATTTTCTCCGGGGTATCCCACTCGGGCTGGGGGACAACGCTGTCCGCCACGGCATCGAAAACCCGCAGAAGCTTGGGCGTATAGGCCTTGCGCATATGAATGCCCAGCTCGGGAACAATGACCTCCCGATAGCGGGTGGGCTTGTTGATGATCTCCAGCTTGTCCCAGATTTTCAGCAGCTCCAGAAACAGCCGGTAGTTGCCCTTGATCTCCCGCTCCTCGTTTTCGTCTAAAAAGTAGACGAATTTGTCAATTGTGGGGTCGTTTTCCAGAAAATACCACAGCCGGGTCACGGCCTCGATGAGAAAATGACCCCAGTGGTTCACGAGATAGCCGCAGTAGACCACCTTTTCGTCATGATATTCCGCGTCTTCCACGGGATAACTGCCCTCTACCCGACCGGAAATGGAGGAAAGTGCCACATAGTCCCCGCTTTCATCCACCACGCCGCCTTTGCCGAAGAGCAGACCGAAGCCCCGGCGCAGGGGGAGAATGGTGGCATTGCTGCCCTGCCAGATAGCGGGGGTTTCCCGCACCTCTATGGGATCATCGTACCATTTTTTCAGAGCCTTGGCCTTTTCCGGCCGCAGGTATTGGTAGTCAATGTTCATGGAATCCTCTTTCCGGCCTTAGGGATGGTAGTGAATCAGCCGTTTGATAAACTGTTTGAGGTAGTGAAGCTGGAAATAGTGCTCTTTCAGGAAGGGCTTGTCGCCGTCAATGTACTCCTTAAAATAGGGATAGTTGTCCTCGTAGGATTCGTACAGGGAATCGCAGATTTCCGGATACCATGGCTCCATGTGCCAGCGATAGCGGTAGTTGTCCTGATAGGAGGCCATATAGCCCTTGAAGCACCGGTCCCGGTAGGCTTTGCCGCGGTAAACGTCGTCAGGCGGCAGCAAACCCTTGTCGGCGATGTACTGTTCCAGAATGTGGTTATCGCCCACCATCAGCGGGCCGGTGGTGTCAACGGGATACAGGTGGAAGTTGGCATCGATGGGCGTGACGTGAAGCTTTCGCATCTGGTTGATGCCCACCTGATGATCGTCGTTGATAATGAGCCGCTCCACGATGGTCAGCTTCTGCCCGTTGTTCGCAAACAGCATATTGTGATGGACGGAGCCAGAAATGGTGGCGATTTCGGAAGCGCCCCGAATCAGCCAGATCAGGTGAGACAATGTGATAGTCTCCGGCGCCAGCAGGGTAAAGCCGTTATTCTGAAAGAAATTATCGAGGCAGTCGAGACCAAAGTCAAAGCCGTTGCCCTTGGCAAAGCTGCTGCGGGTAAAGTAAATTTTGTCGGCCTTCTCCCACGTTGGGTCAACGGTGATATTGCCGGCAATGGCGTCAAAAATCGCCAGATATTCCGCAGAATAGAAGTGCATACACTGGAAGGCGATTTCCGGTACAATCACCTCCCGGTATTTCGTGGGGGTATTGATAAGTTCCACCTTGTCCCAGATTTTGAGAAGCTGAAAGAACTCTTTGTAGTTGCCCTTAATCTCCCGCTCCTGGCCTTCGTCGAGGAAGAACACATATTTATCAACAGTCTGGTCATTTTTCAGGGCGTACCACAGCCGGTTCACGGCCTCCACCAGAAAATGGCCCCAGTGGTTGACCAGATACCCGCAGTAAACCACGGTTTCATCCTTGCAAACGGGGTTTTCAAAAGCGTAGCCCCGGCCAATGCGCTCCGGGAATCCGGACAACTCCACATACTGCCCGTTTTCATCCGCCACACCGCCCAGTCCGAACAGCAGGCCCTCATTTACCACCTCGTGCAGGGGCAGAATGGTGGCGTTTTTGCCCCGCCAAACCAAAAGCTGCTGCTTTTCGGGGAAGGGGGTATTGTACATCCGTTCCAGCCAGCGGGCCTTTTTGGGCCGCAGATAGCTGTAGTCGATCTGAAACATGGCCAAACCTCACTTTTTCAGCGATTGCCGTACATTTTTTCGTAGTAATTCTGATATTCCCCGGAAATGATGGTCTCCCACCATTCCCGGTTATTCAAATACCAGTCGATGGTCTTCTGAATGCCGCTCTCGAATTTTGTCTCCGGCAGCCAGCCCAGTTCATTGTGGATCTTGGTGGGGTCGATGGCGTAGCGCATATCGTGGCCCTTGCGGTCGGTGACAAAGGTGATGAGGCTTTCCGGCTTGCCCAGGGCCTTGCAGATGATCTTCACGATGTCGATGTTGCGCATTTCGTTGTGACCGCCGATG
>JAXEXE010000066.1:0-3375 GCA_034113565.1 Faecousia sp. | reverse complement strand
CAAAAACCGTAGCGCGGTAGACCCCGCGCCTGAAAAAGGTATGGAAAAGACAGATCAGGCGGAACGCCGAAGCTGTTTGGCAGAACGGTAGGAGTGAGAACCATGCAGAACGGCGGCCAGCGCGACCGCTAAAGCGGAGATGTGGGCCAGTGTGTTGAGGTTTGCCGCGCTGGCACCGTTGCGCACCCACAGCCGTTCCTGTCCAGACGCCTTAAAGCGGGAATTGTAACGCTCACACTCTGTACGCAAGGCGTATGTTCTCTTGAAACAGAGGCAGCTGCGGTCAATGGAAAGCCTGTAATCCGTGGGGACGATCCTGTATTTAACGCAACCCCTGTTTTTCTTCCCGTTATTCCAGTTTTTGTGGTTACAAGGGCAAACGCCGGTTTTGGACTGACGGAATGGGCAGCAGTATTTCTGGCGAATTCCCCCTCTGCCATCGGTGGTCTTGCCATCTTTGTGCATGGCGAGGCCTGCCTCGCAGTGTTATGAGACAATAAGATATCCCTGAAAATGCCAACGCAAAATCCTTGAAATTGCCAAAAAAATTCCCTGGTCTTGCCACAAGAAAATCCCTGTAAAGGGAAAAAGCAGACAGTGTGTTAGAATAGTCCCAGCAAAAGCTGGGAGGGAATGAAAGGAATGGCAATCACCATGGAAGAAATTGCGGCAATCAAGGAATTGCAGGCCCAGGGCTTCGGGCCGTATCAAATCAGTGCTCAGGTAGGAGCAGATCCGAAGACGGTTCGGAAATACATGAAGCAAGATGATTTCAGCCCCGCTGTGCCACAGCCAAAATCATTATGCGGCAAACTGACCCCGTGGATCCCCACCATATGCGTCTGGCTGGAGGAAGACCAGCAAAACCGTCACAAACAGCGGCACACGGCCAAACGGATCTATGATCGCCTGGTCAAGGAAGACCCAGCGTTTTCGTGCAGCTACAGAACGGTAAGCCGGTATGTGGCGGAATGGAAGGCAGAACGCCGGCAGGGACACGGAGCACAGGAACTGGTTTGGCATCCCGGCGAATGTCAGGCAGACTTTGGCGAATGCGATATGTACGTGCGTGGTAGTCGTGTCGTGGTAAAGTACCTGGTGGTGACCTTCCCGTACTCCAATGTGGGGTACTTCCAGTGCTTTCACGGGGAGACGGCGGAATGCCTCTGCCAGGGGCTCAAGGACATCTTTCACTACATCGGAGGAGTCCCACAGCGTGTGGTAATTGACAACGCCACCGGCGCAGGGCGGCGCATGGGAGAGGTCATTCGTCTCACCGAACTGTTTCAAAGATTTAAGGCTCACTATGGATTTTCCCTTACCTTCTGTAATCCCCGATCCGGGAACGAAAAGGGAAATGTCGAGAACAAGGTTGGGTACTTCCGCCGTAATATTCTGGTGCCCATTCCGAAAACGGAGTCGCTGGAGCACTTCAATGCCCAGGTGCTGGAGGAGTGCGAACTGGATAACTGCAGGGACCATTACAAGCTGAATATTCCCATGTGTGAGCTGTTTCAGGAGGACAGGCAGCAGTTGCTGCGTCTGCCGGAACTGCCGTTTGAATGCTGCAAATACCGCCGGCTGCTCACAGACCACTACGGGAAGTTCTGTATTGATAACTGCCACTTTTATAACATCGGCCCGCAATATGCGGACAGCGAGCTGTGGGTACGCATTGGCGCCTTTGCGGTAGAGCCGCTGGACAGCAAAAACCGGGTGATCTCATCCTTTGAGCGGCAGTTTGGCGGGAAACGTACTGACACTGGTGATTGGCTGCTTATGCTGGGGGATCTGGCCAGGAAACCCGGGGCATGGCACAACAGCCAGGTCCGCGAAAATATTCCCTGTCCCCTGCGGGATTATCTGGATGAGATGGACAAGGCCGGGCTGCGGCAGGTAATGACCCAGATGCAGGAGTTGGCAGGCCGGTATGACTTTGATATTGCCCTCAACGCCGTGGAACAGATGCTGACTCGCCGAAGTCAGGGCGAAGAGGTTGGTGCGGAGTATCTGGCAGGTCTCATGTCCATGGGGATCCAGCACGCCAATGATGCTGGTCTGGAGCGCTATGATGAGCTGCTGAAAGAAGAGGTGTGCTGATGGAACGGGCATTGATCCGGCAGGAAATCTCTAAAGCCTGCAAGCGGCTGGCCCTGACCCAGCAGGTGGTGACCATGTGCGAACTGGAGGCCACCCCCAGACAGGAGGAATTCCTCTACCAGGTGCTCAGCCAGGAACTGGCTCACCGGGAGCGCCTGCGGCGGGAACGGCTGCTGAAGCGGGCTGCGTTCCCTGTACGCAAGACGCTGGACGACTATGAATGGACAGCCCTGCGCTTACCGGCGGCCTTGCCGGCAGAGGATGTGACCAGCTGCAACTTTGTGCGTATGAAGCGCAACCTGATCCTCTATGGTCCGGTTGGAACCGGAAAGACCCATCTGGCCATTGCTCTGGGCGTTGCAGCCTGCGAGGCTGGCTTGGAGACCAGGTTCTTTACTGCTGCGTCTCTGGCCACCAAGCTGGATGAGGCACGCCGGAGCGGCAACCTGGAGAAACTGCTACAATCCATTGACCGGGCGGAACTGGTCATTCTGGACGAGTGGGGTTATCTTCCCCTGGAGAAGGAGCAGGCACAGCTCCTCTTCCAACTGATCTCAAGCTGCTACGAGCGCCGGAGTCTCATCATTACCACCAATCTGGAGTTTTCCAAGTGGGGCACCATCTTTACCGATGACCAGATGGCTGCGGCTATGATTGACCGCCTGGCACATCATGGCCACCTGCTGACCTTTGAAGGGCAGAGTTACCGCCTGCGCAACGCCCTCATGCGGGTAAAATAGCGTGGCAAAACTAGGGAATTTATATGGCAATTACCAGGGAATTCCCGTGGCAATACCAAGGAAATTTTTTGGCAGAACCAGGGATTTTTACTTGACAGAATACACCTCGCAGACCGGATTGCCAGCAGGAAGCGTTTTAGAGGCTTTCGTGCCGCGTGGATTGAGGGGGATAAAAGCTTCCCCATCATAGACTGATTTCACGGTGTTGTAGATGCTTTTCGCATCGTAGCCCTTGTCGGCAAGGAAGGCGCATTCTTTCAAAGAAATCGTCTGATCCGCAGCCGCGAGGATCTCAGCGGCGACGGCAGAATCAGCAATGTTGTCCGGTGTGGTCAGCTCGTAGAGCGGCAGGCCGGAGATGCAGTCCACCAGCACATGACTTTTGTAGCCCCAGTAGAACTCATACCGGCGCTCATTGTGCTGGTTGGAGGCCGAGTGGACGCCGAGGGCGCAGTCCGGGTCGCTTTTCGGGTGGTTTTCCTTGGAGAACTTGTTCTTTGCAAAGGATTTTGGGTTGTTCTGCTTCGTGTTTGCC
>JAXEXE010000065.1:0-3714 GCA_034113565.1 Faecousia sp. | reverse complement strand
CCGGTGTCCGAAAAATAGAGCACCACCTTGCTGTCCCCGGGGAACATATTGAGGATGGCCCGCACTTTTGGATAGAGCTTTCCTTCCTCCCCGGGCAGGCGCAGATACAGCGTGCCCTGCCGGGGCGGCTGGGCCGGCCTTGCCGCCGGTTCGGGACTGCCCTGCTCAAAATCGGAGATGGGACGGGCCCGGTTAATGACGATTTGCGGCTCCTTGTCGTCCCGCAGGGAGAGCCTGCCGGTAATCACCACCGCCGCCCCCTCCTTGAGATAGCCGCCGAACTGGCTCAGCACATTGGAGAAGGCCAGCATTTCCATAGCCGCCGTGTCGTCCTCCACGGTAACATAGGCCATCATGGAGTTATTCCGGGTAGTTTTCATTTTCACGGTCTGGACGATGCCCGCCACGCTGACGATCTGGTCGTCCTCATACCGGCTGTCCTCGTCCATCAGGGAGCCGATGCGCACCACATGGGTGTTTTTGAGGCACTCCCGGTAATCGTCCATGGGGTGACCGGAAATGTAGATGCCCATGGTCTCCTTTTCCAGCGCCAGCAGGTCGGCCTTGTTCATCTCGTTGAGCTTGGGAATGGGGATTTTCGCCGCGGCGTCGTCCTCCTCCAGCATGCCGAACAGCCCCAGCTGGCCCTCCAGATTCTTCTTCCGGGAAGCCGCGATGGCGTCCATCATGCTGTCGTAGACGGCAAGCAATTCGCTGCGGTGGTTGCCGAAGCAGTCCGCCGCGCCGCACTTGATGAAGTTTTCCACAGCCCGCTTGTTGAGTTCCCCCTCGCCCATGCGTTCGATGAAGTCCTCCAGAGATTTGAAGGGGCCGCCCTCCTGCCGCTTTTTCACCATGGTGCGAATCAGGCCGATTCCTACATTTTTCACCGCGCCAAGGCCGAAGCGGATGGCGCCGCCCTCCACGGTGAAGTGGTCTTCGGAATGGTTGAGGTCGGGTGGCAGGACTGCGATGCCCAGCTCCTTGCACTCGGCGATGTAGCCTGCGATTTTTGTGGCGGAGTCCAGCACCGAGGTCATGAGGGCCGCCATGTACTGCCGGGGGTAGTGGCACTTGAGGTAGGCGGTCTGGTAGGCCACGATGGCGTAACACACCGCGTGGGCCTTGTTGAAGGCGTAGTTGGCGAAGTCCACGATCTCGTCGTAGATGGACTGGGCCACCGCTTCTGGGATGCCGTGTCCAATGCAGCCGGGGATGTTCTGGGCCGGGTCGCCGTAGACGAACACCTTCCGCTCGGCTTCGATGACCTTCATTTTCTTCTTGGAAATGGCCCGGCGGATATTGTCGGCCTGACCCATGGTGTAGCCGCCAAGGCTTCGGAAAATCTCAATGACCTGCTCCTGATAGACGATGCAGCCGTAGGTGACCTTCAAAATGGGTTCCAGCATGGGGGTCTTGTAGGTCACCTTGCTGGCATCCTGCTTGTTGGCGATAAACCGGGGGATAGAATCCATGGGGCCGGGGCGGTACAGGGCCACGATAGCCGTAATATCTTCAATGGAGCTGGGCTTCATGTTGATGCACACCCCGGTCATACCCGCCGATTCCAGCTGGAACACGCCCTGAGTCTTGCCCTCGGAGAGCATGGCGAAGGTGGCGGCGTCGTCGTCCGGGATGGTTTTGATGGAAAAATCCGGGTCGATTTTGCGGATTTCCTTCTCCGCGTCGTCAATCACCGTCAGATTTCGCAGGCCCAGGAAGTCCATTTTGAGAAGGCCCAGCTCCTCGATGGTGGTCATGGTGTACTGGGTGACGATGGTGTCATCGTTGCAGGACAGGGGCACATAGGTGCACACCGGGTCGGCGGTAATCACCACGCCGGCGGCATGGGTGGAGGAATTCCGGGGCATTCCCTCCAAACTCCGGGCAGTGTCGATGAGGGTCTTCACCCGTTCATCCCCATCATACAGTTCCTTCAGCTTGGGGCTGACCTCCAGCGCTTCCTTCAGGGTGATGTGCGGCGTACCCGGCACCAGCTTGGCAACGATATCGGTCTCGGCGTAGGTAAAATTCAGCGCCCGGCCCACGTCCCGGATGGCGCCCCGGGCCGCCATGGTGCCAAAGGTTGCGATCTGCGCCACATGGTCTGAGCCATACTTGCGCATGACGTATTCAATGACCTCCGGGCGGCGTTCCTGACAGAAATCCGTGTCGAAATCCGGCATGCTCACCCGCTCGGGGTTCAGAAACCGCTCGAAAATCAGAGAGTATTTCATGGGATCCACTTCGGTGATGTGCATACAGTAGGCCGCGATGGAGCCCGCGCCGGAACCGCGCCCCGGGCCCACCGGAATTCCCTGCTCCTTGGCGTAGCGGATAAAGTCCCAGACAATGAGATAGTAGTTTACATAACCCATGCTGCTGATGACGCCGATCTCGTATTCCAGCCGGTCGGCATATTCCTTGGGCTGGTCGGGATACCGCTCCCGGAAGCCGTTATAGCAAAGCTCCCGGAAATAGCCCTCGTTGGTGTACCCTTGCGGCACCGGGAAGGCGGGCAGATGGTATTCATGAAAGGTAAATTCCAGATTGCAGCGGTCTGCAATTTTTACCGTATTTTCAAAGGCCTCGTCAAGTCCCGGGAACAGGGAGCGAAGCTCCTCCTCGCTTTTGACGTAGAATTCCTCGGTCTGGAACTTCATCCGGTTCTGGTCGTCCACGGTTTTTCCGGTCTGGATGCACAGCAGCACGTCCTGCATTTTGGCGTCCTCCCGGCGCAGGTAATGGGCGTCGTTGGTGACCACCAGCGGCAGCCCCGTCTCCCTCGCAAGACGCTGAACGCCCTGATTGACGGGCCGCTGCTCATCAATGCCGTGATCCTGTAATTCCAGGAAGAAATTTCCCTCGCCGAAAATTTCCGACAGCTTCAGGGCATAATTCTTCGCCCCTTCATAGTCCTCGTTCATGAGGTACTGGGGCACCGCGCCCGCGAGACACGCGGACAGGGCAATCAGCCCCTCGTGGTGCTGCGCAAGTAGTTCCAAATCCACCCGGGGCTTGCCGTAAAAGCCGTGGATAAAGGCCTCGGACACCAGATAGCACAGGTTTTCGTAGCCCTTCCGGTTCTCGCACAGCAGCACCAGATGGTAGGGGTCGTTGTCCAGCCCGTGCACCTTGTCCGCCATCCGGCGTCGGGCAACGTAGACCTCGCAGCCGATGATGGGCTTGACCCCGGCGGCCTTGGCGGCTTTGTAGAAATCGATGCAGCCGTACATGACGCCGTGGTCGGTGATGGCAAGCGCGGTCTGGCCGAGCTGCTTTGCGCGCTCGACCAAAGGCTCGATGCGGCAGTCGCCGTCGAGCAGCGAATATTCGGTATGAACATGCAGGTGAACAAAGCTCATATTGTCATTCCTCTTCGGGAGAATAGGTAAGCAGCTTCTTGAGCCTGTGGCTCAGGCAGCTTTTCGATACCGGCGGATACGAAAGCGTCGCAAGATCGGCAAGGCTCGCCTCGGGGTTTGCATAGCGCAGAAGCGCCGCCTGCTGGAGCTTATCCGGCAGCGAATCGAGCCCGTAGAGCTTATCTATACGCTTTATGGCCTCAAGCTGCTTTGCCGCGGCCTCGACGACCTTGTCGGCATTGGCAGAATCGCAGTTTACCTTGCGGTTTATGCTGTTTTTCATGTCCTTTTCGACCTTGGCGGACATAATATCCATCGCCGAGACCGGCGCTCCTATGGTTGTGAGCAG
>JAXEXE010000064.1:0-29504 GCA_034113565.1 Faecousia sp. | reverse complement strand
CGGTTTCGATGATATGTAGCCTATGATGAATGGTATTTGGTAGGTTTTCCGCCGCACGTTTTCCGTTGGACGAAAGCACTATCCACGTCCAACGTGATCGGCGGAGTCATGACTCCGCCCTACGCATTGGCCCGTCAAATTTCAATTTGTCTGTCAGCTGAGAGCATATTGATTTCATTTCTTAATAAATTGTTACGCTTGTTGCTTTTCCGAAAAGATATGTTATAATATTGCAAATTATCCTTCAAAGAGGAGGAATTTCACTATGTCACAGGGTAAATTTTCCAACCCCCGTCCTCACCGGGAAGAGGAGCGGGAAATTGAAAAGGCCTACCGGGACCTGACCCGGAAACAGTCTCACAAAACCTACGAGCACAGGGTGACGGCGGAGGACATGGCCCGGGCGGCTCAGCCCCTGCCCACCGATGAGGATGTGCCCGATATTGCCATTCCAAATTCGGTTCCAGCGGAGGAAGCGTTTCCCACGGAGGACGCCTTCCCGGAGCTGTTCGCTTCCCCGGAGGCCGCCCCTTCCGCCGAGACAGAGGACCGGCAGATTGAGGAAGCCTTCCGGCAGGTGACGGGGCAGCCGGTGAAGCGCAAGGCCAAGGTAGGGTCGTCCTTTGATTACATTCCCGAGGAGCCCGAGTTTTCCCCCGAGGAGGCAAAACCCGCAGGCAAATCCGGCGATAAGCCCCAGTGGATGAACGAAGTTGTGGAATTCTACCAGCAGAATTCCAAGCTGGTGCTGGCGGCCCTGTGCGCCGTGTCGGTGATGGTCATTGTGTTCGTGGTTCTGCTGTTCGCCCGCAGCGCCAAGGACCCCTACGGCGAGAAGATTCTGAGTAACGTGTACATCGGCGATGTCCATGTGGGCGGCATGACCAAAAGCGAAGCCGTCAGTGCGCTGAAGGATGCCATCGGCAGCGTCTACACCACCGAGGATATGGTCATCGACCTGTCCGGCACCCAGCTGAAAATCACCCCCAAGGACTCGGGCGCGTCCTTTGACTGTAGCGGCGCCGTGGAGGAAGCCTACGCTTACGGGCGCACCGGCACGCAGGATGAACGGGACGCGGCGTATAAAGCATCGAAAACCGAACCGCACAACATTGCGATTCTCCCCTATCTGAACCTGAAAACCGACAATATCCGCAAATTCCTGACGGACAAGTCCAGCAATTCCGGCAGCACGCTGGTACAGACCAGCTACGGGCTGGAGGGTGCGGAACCGGAGCTGTCCGCCGACAAGTTTGACAAAAACGCTCCCACCCAGACGCTGGTCATCACTCTGGGCAAGCCCGGCGTGGGCTTTGACCCCGACACCGTCTACAATCAGGTGCTGGATGCCTACAGCCAGCGGAGTTTCCTCGTCACCGTGGAGGATGTGCAGACGCTGAAGGACCCTGATCCCATTGACCTGGAAAAGCTCTACAAGGAATTCTACATCGCGCCGGTGAACGCCGTCATGGACCCCAAGACCGGCAAGACCACCGCCGGCTCCTACGGCTACGAATTTGACAAAGAGGCCGCCCAGAAGCTGCTGGATGCAGCCCAGTTCGGCGACGAGGTCCGGATTCCCATGCAGTACATCGAGCCGGAGATTGCCGACGCCAGCGGCTTCTTCGGCGACACTCTGGGCGAATATCAGACTCGGGCCTTCGGCAGCGATAACCGTCTGACCAATCTGCGCATCGCCTGCGAGTCCATCAACGGACGGGTGCTGAATCCCGGCGAGGGCCTTAATTTCCGGGACGCCGTGGGCAGTCTCAGCACCTCCCGGGGCTTCAAATCCGCATCCGATGATACGGGGCTGGAGGAAATCACCGGCGGCGGTGTGTCTCAGGTCTCCTCCACGCTGTACTGCGCCGCCCTGCTGTCCGATCTGACGGTCAGCAACCGGGTGAACCTTGACTATCTTCCCAGCTTTGTCAAGGAGGGCTTCGACGCCGCCGTGAATCTGACCATCAAGAACCCCCTGTCCTATCCGGTGCGTATCAGCGCCCAGTACAGCGGCGGCTATGTCCGTATCAGCATTTCCGGTACGGAGCAGCGGGACTACTACCGGATGCTTGGCTCTGAGGTCACCAAGACTCTCAAGGCGGAAACGGAGTTCAAGGAATATCCCTACGGCAACGCTGAGGGAATCCAAAATGATGACACAATTCAGGAGGGCCGGGACGGCTATCAGGTCAAGAGCTACAGCGTCCGCTACGACCGGGCCACCGACCAGAAGATTACCTCCGACTACATCGCCACCTCCAACTATAACCCGGTCAACTATATCTACGCCGTAGTTGTGGAGCCGGAAACCACCGAAACGGAGGAGTGGGAAGAAACCACCACGCCCACCACCGAGGAGGACTGGTCCGAGGGCGAGGATATCGGCGAAGATCAGGCCGCGTAGCCGAAAAGGAGCTGTCTCACTAACAAAACGTTTTGTCAAATCGTACAAAGGGAAAGAAATAACTGTCATTCCGAGCCAGTGCGCACACTGGCGTGGGAATCCGTTCTCCTTAAAAATGCCAGAAATGCAAACATTTCAAAGAGATACGGATTGCCACACCAGTGACATCGGTCACTGGTTCGCAATGACAGTTCTTTTATTTGTGCAGTTTTACTTTAGTGAGACAGCCCCTTTTATCCCGATTTCCGCCTTGACTTTACAGGGCGTGCACTCTATAATTTGTATGATAAATGTGAAAAATCAGGAGGGGTCGCCATGCCCGGAGGAAAACACATTCTCGGCAAAAGCAAAGCAAAACGGGTCTTCGGCACCGCCCGGGTGGGCGACCGGGGGCAAATCGTCATTCCTAAGGAGGCCCGGGAGCTGTTCGGCATTCAGCCGGGGGATACCCTGCTGATTCTGGGCGATGCGGAGACCGGACTGATCGTCTCCCGGCCGGAGGTTCTGAACGATCTGGCCGACCAGCTTCTGAAGCAAATGAAAAATGAGGGGTAGAAATATGGAAGAATTACTGGAACTCTATCAGACCATGGGGATTTCTCCCGCCGTGTACGCCTACGGGGAACAGGCGCTGGAAGGTCTCAAGGACCGCTTCGCCGCCATTGACCAGGTGGCAGAGTACAATCAGGCCAAGGTGCTGCGGGCCATGCAGAAAAACAGGGTGTCCGCCGCCTGCTTCGTGCCCACCTCCGGCTACGGCTACGACGATTTGGGGCGGGACACGCTGGAGCGGGTCTACGCCGATGTGTTCCACACGGAAGCGGCACTGGTGCGGCCCCAGATCACCTGCGGCACCCACGCCCTGACCATCGCCCTGAGTGCCAACCTGCTGCCGGGAGATGAATTGCTGTCCCCTGTGGGACTGCCCTACGACACCCTGCAGGAGGTCATCGGCATCCGGGAAAGCCCCTGCTCTCTGGCGGAATACGGCGTTGCCTACCGGCAGGTTGACCTGCTCCCGGACGGCAGCTTCGACTACGAGGGCATCCGGAAAGCCATCAATCCCAAAACAAAGCTCATCACCATTCAGCGCTCCAAGGGCTACGCCACCCGGCCCACCTTCTCCGTCTCCCAGATCGGCGAGCTGATTGCCTTCTGCAAGAGCGTCAAGCCCGACGTGCTGGTGATGGTGGACAACTGCTACGGCGAGTTCGTGGAGACCATGGAGCCATCCGATGTGGGCGCGGACATGACCGTGGGCTCCCTCATCAAAAACCCCGGCGGCGGTCTGGCCCCCATCGGCGGCTACATCTGCGGCACCCGGGAGTGCGTGGAGCGCTGCGCCTACCGGCTGTCCGCTCCCGGTCTGGGCAAAGAGGTGGGAGCGAACTTAGGGCTTATGACCAGCCTGTATCAGGGCTTCTTTCTGGCTCCCACCGTCACGGCCAGCGCGGAAAAGGGCGCGGTTTTTGCCGCCAACCTCTATGAGCCCTTGGGCTTCCGCTGCGTGCCCAATGCCACGGAAAGCCGCCACGACATCATTCAGGCGGTGGAGCTGGGCAGCGAAGAAGGCATGATTGCCTTCTGCAAGGGCATTCAGGCCGCGGCCCCGGTGGACTCCTTCGCCACCCCCTACCCCAGCGATATGCCCGGCTACAGCGACAAGGTCATTATGGCGGCGGGCGCCTTCGTGCAGGGCAGCTCCATCGAGCTTTCCGCCGACGGCCCCATCCGCCCACCCTACGCCGTGTATTTTCAGGGGGGCCTGACCTGGTACAACGCAAAACTCGGTATTCTCATGAGCCTGCAAAAAATGGCGGACGCGGGCCTTGTGACCCTGTAAAGCATAAGAGAGGTAAGAACATGAGTTGGTTCTGGTTTTCCATCATCGCGCTGCTGTGCTGGTCAGGCTCCGATTTCTTCTCCAAAATCGGCTGCCGGGACCCCAAAGACAAGTTTAGCCAGTTCAAGATGGTCATCGCCGTGGGCGTGGTCATGGGGCTGCACGCGGCCTATGAAATTTTCATCGGCGGCGTAGAAATTTCCTGGGACGTCATCTGGACGTACCTGCCGGTATCGCTATTGTACATCGGCTCCATGACGTTGGGCTATGTGGGCCTGCGCTACATTGAGCTGTCCATTTCGTCGCCCATCTGCAACGCCAGCGGCGCGCTGGTGGCGGTGATTGCCATTGTCACCGGTACCGCCGGGCCGATGGCTGCTGCCCAGTATCTCGCCATTGTGCTGGCCTGTGCCGGTGTCATCGGTCTGGGCTTTGTGGAGGCAAATGAGGACGAGGAACTCCGTGCCGCCCGGCAGGAGGCCTCCAACTACAAGTACGCCAAAAGCTGGCTGGCGCTGGCTCTGCCCATCGCTTACTGCCTGCTGGACGCCGCCGGCACCTTCGCCGACGATCTGGTGCTGGAAACGCTGAATGAAGATTCCGCCAACGTGGCCTATGAGCTGACCTTCCTGGCGGCGGGTGTGGCTGCCTTTGTCTACACGGTCATCATCAAAAAGCAGAAGCTGCTTCCCAAAACGGAGCTGCCCAAGTACATTGGCGCGGGCTTTGAGACTGCCGGTCAGCTGGCCTATATCTACGCCTTGGCCAGCGGAGAATCCGCCCTGGCCGCCCCCATCATCGCCTCCTACTGCATGGTGAGCGTTCTGTGGAGCCGCCTGTTCCTGAAGGAAAAACTCAGTTGGAAGCACTATGTGTGCATTTTTGTCACCTTCGCGGGCATCGTGATTATGGGTATCTACGATATGTAAAGAAACGGCTCTGCGCATCGCAGAGCCGTTATGATTATCTGTGCAGCTTTCCAATGACCTTGTCCTTCATCCGGGACAGGAGATTTCCCATGGTCAAAGTCTCTGAATCCACGCTGCGGGCAAGGTAATCGTCGATGTACTTGGGGTGATAAACCCGGCTGCGGCGGTAGGCCTGTTCCAAAGGCTGCTCAAAAATGTGCCGGATATAGGCGCCCAGTTCCTCTTCCAGCCGCTGCGGATACTCCGGGTCTACCAGAATGGGCTGGCTCAGCATTTGAATGTAGCCTTCCTCGTCCTGATCCAGTTCGATGATCCGCTGGATTGCCGCGTCGAAGGACGGGAAGTCCGCCACGTTGATGAAGGCATCTTTGTTGAAAATCTCTGTCACCGTGGGGCTGCCGTAATACACGGGAATCGTGTCGGCGTAGAAGGCGTCCGTGATCTTCTCCGTCACGAAGCCATAGTGGTTGGTGCTCTCAAAGCAGAGAGTAAATTTGCACTTTCTCTGAAACTCCACCTTGCTCTCGTTCTCAAAGCTGACCACCTTTCCGTCCGGCATATTGTTGAGGTAAGAGCCGGGAGACTCCACCCGCTTATACGCACACAGCTTTTTGAAGAAATCTCCCCGAATGCCATACTCGGACTCGTGGCCCGCAATGAAATTGGCGAAATATTCCTTCTTCTTGAGCAGCGCCTGTGCCGTTTCCCGGTTTCTGGGCTTACCCGGCAGGCTCTGCCAGTGATTTCTGGGCCAGACGCAGGTGGGCAGGTAGAAATTCCGGTCGCCGAAGGAAATCGGATAGGGGCAGATGGAGTAATCGATCAGGTTAAAATCCGGGATGTAGTTCTCTCCCGAGTGCATAATGCGCACCTGAGGCTTTCCGCAATAGGGATAGTGGTTCTCCTCAGAAAAATTGCAGATCAGGTAATCCGGGTCATCGGAAATCTGAACGTCAAAGCCCTGAAGCTTCAAAATGTCGTAAATCAGATTCTGGGTGTTGTCAAAATCGTCTCCCATACCGCAGTAGTTGAGCTTGATGGTCTTCATACCGTCTCTCCCTTATCCAAAGCATTTTTGATATTATAGCCCCATTTTGGATGATTTGCAAGCATTTTCCCACATATTGACACCGGGAGCAATCGATACTATAATGTCAGAAAAGAAAGGAGCGTTCTGCCCATGCAGTCTGCCGATACCCGCCCCCTGCTCTTTCAGCGCGTTCTGAACAAACTGGCGCAGGCCGGGAAGAACAACCGTGTCCCCCTGTTGTCCAGCCTGGTCTTTGGTTTTCTCGCGCATGCCTTTGCGTTTACCAATAAGCTTGTGAACCACGATGAGGTGCAATGCCTGTTTTCCAAGGGGGCTACCGTCGTTTCCGGCCGATGGGGACTGGGTGCGCTGGATGCTGTTTTTCCCAATGTGTCCATGCCCTGGATCTACGGTGTCATGACCATTGTGCTGCTGGGTGTCTGCGTATGCCTTCTGGTTTCCGTGCTTTCCATCCGCTGTAAGTGGATGCAGGTGCTGGCTGCCGGATTTGTGCTCACCTTTCCTTCTCTCACGGGAACCTTCGGCTATCTGTTCACCAGCAGCAGCTACGGCACTGCCTTTCTTCTGGCCGTGGCAGGCGTATGGCTTCTCCAGCGCCGGTCCCCTTGGGATTGGCTGGGCGCGCTGGCCTGCATGGTGCTGTCGCTGAGCATCTATCAGGCCTACGTCTCCCTGACCGCGTCTATTCTGGTGCTGGTACTGATCCGTCAGCTGCTGGACGGAGAGGACGCGCCCTCCGTTTTTCGCCGGGGGCTTTCGTATGTGCTGTTTCTTGCGCTGTCGCTGGGCGTCTATTTTGGACTTACCCAATTGATTCTGCGGCTCAAGCACGTCCGGATGGTGGGCTACGCAGCGGACAGCATTGCCTTCAACCTGCGCTCCCTGCCGGCTGGGATTGCGCTGGCGTACCGCAGTTTCTTCCTGAATTTCCGGGAAACCGCCCTGGGGCTGATTCCCACCGCCTTCTCCCGGCACATCCATCTTCTGCTGATGCTCTGCGCCGCCGTGCTGCTGGTTCTGCGGGTCGTGGGAATGGGCAAAAATGCCGTGCTGCTGCTTGCCGCCCTGATCGGGGTGTTCCCCCTGGCGGTCAACTGCATGTATCTGTTTACCGCGCCGGAATCCATTCACACGCTGGTGCTGTACAGCTTTGCCTGCGTCTATCTGCTGGTGCTGCTGCTGGCGGACGGCGCGCTCTCCACGCCATTCGCCGGAAAATGGGCGGAATTTGGCAGACGGGCGGCGCTGAACGGAACGGTGCTTCTGTCGGCAGCGGTCATTCTGATCAACGTCTACGTTGCCAACGAGGCCTATCTGACGCTGCATCTGCGCTACGAAAACGCCTACGCCTTCTACACCTCCCTCATTGCGGACATCCGGCAGTCGCCGGAGTTTACAGAAGGTACGAAGCTCGCCGTGATGGGCACCTGGGATGATCCGGATTTCTATGAGGAAAATCTGGATTTTACCAATTACCTCACCGGCGTCACCGGCTTCAAGCCGGACAGCTACTCCAAAGAGCGGTTTTTGCAGTATTACCTTGGTTTTTCCATTTCCTTTGCGTCGGAGGAGGAACAGGCAAGCATTGCCGCGTCGCCGGAATACGCTGAAATGCCGGTCTATCCCTATTATGGCTCCCTGCGAAAAATAGGTGACGTGATGGTCGTCAAGCTTTCATAAAAGAACGCTCCCGGAGTAGACCCGGGAGCGTGTTTTTTAGGGTATGGAGCGGTAGGTGCCGGACGCGATTTCGTAGCCATGCCCATTTTGGGGCTGCCACTGGTAGCGGTGCTTTTCCTCCGCCGGGAACAGGCTCGCCATGATGGCGGCGATGACGCCCCCGTGGGTGATGAGGGCCGTGCCGTCGGGGATTTCCCGAAAGGCTTCCAGCACCCGGCGGGTCATCTGGATGCCGCTTTCGCCGCCCGGCGGGACGTTGGCCTCATTGTCACCGGTGAGCCACGCCTGATAGGCGGGATCCTCCTTCAGCTGGTCATAGCTTTTCATTTCAAAGCTGCCAAAATCCACTTCCCGGAACCGGGTATCCACGGCATAGGGTACGTCTCCAAACAGAATTTGCAGGGTTTCGTCGGTGCGCTTCCGCCCGCTGGTGAGGAACCTCTGGGGATGAATGGCATAGTGCATGGCCCGCAGCTCTGCCCTGCCTTTTTCCGACAGGGGCAGGTCGGTGCTGCCGCAGTAGAGGTGCTTTTCGTTGGCCACGGTTTTCCCGTGGCGAATCAGGTAGATGCTCATTTCAGCCGCTGCTCCAATCCGCAGAAAATCCGGCTGACCTGCCGGGCCTGCCCTGCCAGATACTGGCACAGCTGTCCCGTCGTATGCCGCCACTGGCGCTGCACCGGGTCCGTGGGCACCACGCCGCTGGACAGATCATTGCAGATGAGAATGCTGTCCTGCCAAGCGTCCTCGTGTTCCCGAAAAAATGCCACCGGGTCGATTCCTTTCTGCACACAGGCATAGCAGAATTCCTCCAGCGCGTTAATACAGCGTTTGGAAAAGTCGATTTCCGTCCCGGTGCAGGTAAAAATCTCCTCCGGGGACAGAAGAAAAACCGACTCTGCGTAGTCCAGCTTGCCCTGATAAGCCCCGCCGATGATCAAAATCATGGTTTCCTCCTTACAGCAGCGCGAAAACAGCCGCGCCGCACAATTCGCCGATGGTCAGGGCGTAGCCCGCGATGTCGCCGTTCATGCCCTCTAAGCTGCGGTATCCCCGGCACAATGCCAGGGCGTAGCCCGCCATGCAGCCGATGAGCGCAAGGCCCAAAAAACCGCAGAACACTAAGCCCAGCACCACAAACAGGCACAGCATCGCGGTGAGCACAACCATGTGAGATGCGGGCTTCCTCTGGGCGGCGTACTGGCTGGTGGACATGCTGGGCAGGGCCGTCACCGCGAGGGCGGAGCCGCACCGGCTCACCGCCGGTAAAAACAGCAAAACAGCGCAGTTTTTGTCACTGGGAATGGACGAAAATACCGAAAATTGGGCCAGCAGCAGCATACAAAGGCCAATCACCGCAAAGGAGCCAACGTGGGAGTCCTTCAGAATTTCCCGGCGGCGGGCTAAATCCCGGCAGGATTTTACCGCGTCAATTACGTCCATAAAGCCGTCCAGATGGAGAAAGCCGGTGGCGAGATAGGGCCACAGGGCCAGAATCAGGCCGCGAATCAGGGTCGGAAGCCCCAGCAGCCCCGTCAGCCAGCCCAAGAACGCCCACAGTGCCCCGATTTCCAGCCCCACCAGCGGCAGCATGGGCAGCATCAGGCCCCGGGCCTCCTCGTCCCACAGCTGCACCGGGCAGGGAATGGCGCAGAACATACTCTGGCACATCATGAAGGCGTGAACATACCGTTTCATCCCGGCAATCCTCCCTTGTGGAAAATCAGCTGCCCCGCGCTGACCTCAATCACCGTGTCGCTGACTTGGGCCAGCAGGCGGTCGATTCTCGCAAGGCACCGGCGGTAGCACTCGGTGGATTCATCGTAGCGCTGGGCGTCGGAATAAATATAGTCGCTGACAATCACCGCGTTGGCAACGGATTTGGCAAAAAGCACCACATCCTGCGCGCATTTTTCCGCTGCCTGCAAGTCCATTTCGTAATTTTTTTCCGGCGGAAACATTACATTTTGCAGCAGCGCCGTGACGCTGTCCAGCAAAAAGGAGCCGTTTGTGTCATAGCTCAGGCAGGACAAGATGTCCCCGCCGCACTCGATGGTGGTGAAGCCCAGCCCCTCCCGGTCGGCAACGTGCTTTCGGATGCGGGCGTAATCCTCCTCGTCCACGGGAATCATGGTCGCCACATAATACCGCTTCCCGCCCCGGGCAAGCTGCACCGCCAGATTCTGGGCAAAGCCGGACTTGCCGTTTTTCGCGCCGCCGGAGACAAAGACGATCATCTGGCCCCCTCCACGGAGAACTTGTCGCCCTCCCGGATTTCATCCAGATAGCCGTCGTCAATCCCCGCCTGATCGAAGGTCGCCATGTCATTCATGATGGCGCAGGCGGCTTCCAGCACCTGAAAGGCCAGCGGACAGCCGCTGCCCTCGCCTAAGCGCATTCCCAGCAGGAAGATGGGCTGTAATTCCAGCGCCTCCATGGCAAGGCGGTAGCCGATTTCGTAGGAAGCGTGGCTGGGCACCAGGAAGCCTCTGACGTTGGGGCACAGCCGGACGGCGCACAGGGCCGCCACCACGGAAATAAAGCCGTCGATCACCACCGGGCGGTGGGTCAGGGCGCTGCCGAGAAAGCCGCCGCACATGGCGGCAAGGTCGAAGCCGCCCACCTTGCTCAGCACGTCCACCACGTCATTGGGGTTGGGCCGGTTGATTTCGATGGCCTTGCGGATGGCGTTTTTCTTTTTCCGGAAGCCATCGTCGGTGATCCCCGCGCCCCGGCCCGTAACCTGCTCCACGTCCGCGTCCAGCAGAACAGACAGGACGGCGGCGGAGGTGGTGGTGTTGCCGATGCCCATTTCGCCGATGCCGAACACGTCCGCGTCCGTATTTTGCGCCAGCTCCACGCCGGTGAGGATGGCGGTCAAAGCCTGCTGCCGGGTCATGGCAGGCTCTTTCGTCATATTTTTCGTGCCGTAAGCGATTTTTCTGTTCAGCACAGCGGTGTCCCGAATGTTAGCGTTGACGCCCACGTCGCACACGGTGATGCCCGCGCCAAAGTGCTTTGCCAGCACCGACGCGCCGGTTTTCGCCCGGGTCAGATTGACGGTCTGCATCAGCGTCACGCTCTGGGGGGAGCTGGCAACACCCTCCTCCACCACGCCGTTGTCGGCGGCGAACACCAGAAGGTGCTTCTTTTCAACCGTATTATGTACCTTTCCGGTGATGCCCGCCAGCTGGATGGACAACTCCTCCAGCCGCCCCAGACTGCCGGGGGGCTTGGCAAGCTGGGCCTGCCGTTTCCGGGCGGCTTCCATGGTGGCCTCGTCCAGCGGGGCGACAGACCGCGCAATCTCTTTCAGTTTGTTTTCCATCAAAACTCAATTCCTCTTCTTGCCGCCACGCCCCGGTCGTAGGGGTGGCGCAGCTTGCGCATTTCGGTAATATAGTCCGCCAGTTCCATCAGGGCCGGGGACGGGTTTCTGCCGGTGAGCACCACTTCCAGCTCAGCGGGTTTGCTTCGCAGGAAGTCCGTCACCAGCGTCTCCGGCACCACGCCCCGGTTGCAGGCGGAGACGATTTCGTCCAGTATGAGAAGGTCGGCATCTTTCCCGGCGGCGGCGACCTGCCGGAACAGGGCGGTGTAGTCCTCTCTGGCCTGTTCCCGCTGCTCCGGTGTCATGGAACGGTAAAACCCCTTCACCGTCTGGGCGTGGATGGTTCGGATGCCGGGCAGGGTTTTCAGGGCTTCCACCTCAGAAGAACTGCCGTCCTTGAAAAACTGAGTGAAAATCACCCGTTTTCCCGCCCCGGAGGCCCGGACGGCCAGCCCTACGGCGGCGGTGGTCTTTCCCTTGCCGTCGCCGCAGTACAGATGAATCAGACCCGCCATATTAGACCTCCCGGTTCAGAATGCGGTAGATCAGTTCAATATCCAGCCCCTGCCGGACGGCGTCCGCAAGAAGATCGTACTGCCGCTCCTTATATTCGAAAGCGTCATAGGTTTCCAGCGCGGAAAAATCCAGACCCTTCTGACGGCAGACAGCCCGCAGAATGGTGTCGGCAACCTCCGGAGCATCGAAAACGCCGTGGATATAGCTGCCGTAGACGTTGCCTTTGCCCGTCAGCGGCGGTCTTTCTTCCTGACTGCGGCCCATGTGGATTTCGTAGCCCTCATAGCTCAGGCCGTTCAGGTCTTTCAGCAGTCCCGTGACCCCGGCAAACACGCCCCGGGTCTGGGTCTGCACCTTGTCCCCACGGAATACGGTGTCCATGTCCAGCAGACCCATACCGGCGATTTCCGTTACCCCGGCGGCTTCCACCTGATCAGGGTCGGAAATGCTGGTGCCCAGCATCTGGTAGCCGCCGCAGATGCCCATGACCAGGGTTCCGGCGGCAGCCGCCTTAGAAATCGCCGCTTCCAGACCGCACTGGCGCAGCCACAGGAGATCCGCAATGGTGCTCTTGGTGCCGGGCAGGAAAATAATGTCCGGGTCGTGAAGTTCCTCCACGCTGGTCACATACCGCACGGACACGTTGCCGTAGCGCTCAAAGGGGGCAAAATCGGTAAAATTGGAAATTCTGGGGACACGAATCACCGCAATGTCCAGCAGCTTTCTCTGGGTGTCCCGGGAAAACCGCTCGGACAGGCTGTCCTCGTCGTCGATGTCCACATGGACGTAGGGAATCACCCCCGCCACGGGAACGCCGCACAACTCCTCCAGCGTTTTCAGCCCCGGCTCCAGAATGGCCTTGTCCCCCCGGAATTTGTTGATGACCGTGCCCTTGATCCGGACACGCTCGTCCGCTTCCAGCAGGGCCACGGTGCCGTAAAGCTGGGCAAACACGCCGCCCCGGTCGATGTCGCCCACCAGCAGGACAGGGGCGTCCACCATTTTGGCAAGGCCCATGTTCACAATGTCCTCCTGCTTGAGGTTGATCTCGGCGGGACTGCCCGCGCCCTCAATGACGATGATGTCGTACTGGTCAGCGAGGGAATCGTAGGCTTTCATCACTTCGGGCACAAATTCCCGCTTGCGCTGGTAGTATTCCATGGCCCGCATATTGCCCTTGACCTGACCGTTTACAATCACCTGACTGCCCACGTCGGTGGTGGGCTTTAAGAGAATCGGGTTCATGCGCACGTCCGGGGCAATGCCGGCGGCTTCCGCCTGCACCACCTGCGCCCGGCCCATTTCCCCGCCGTCCGCCGTGATAAAGGAATTCAGGGCCATATTCTGGCTCTTGAAGGGGGCCACCCGGTAGCCGTCCTGCCGCAGCACACGGCAAAGGCCCGCGCACAGCAGGCTCTTTCCCGCGTTGGACATGGTGCCCTGAATCATGATATTTTTCGCCATGGTCACTCCCCCAAAATTCCGCCGATGGCGGAAATCAGTTTTTCGTTTTCCTCATGCCGCCGCACGGCGATGCGATACCAGCCGGAGGTCAGGCCGGGGTAATTGTCGCAGTTGCGGATGGCGATGCCCTGTTTTTTCAGTTTTTCGTGAAGGTCGGCAGGCCCCTGAAACAGCAGATAGTTCGCACTTGACGGACACACACGGAAGCCGAAGGCTTCCAAGTGCTCTTTCAGCCAGGGGCGTTCTTCTTGAATCAAATCCTTTGTGTTCAGCAGAAAGTCCTGCTCACCCAGTGCGGCAATACCCGCCGCCTGGGCAAGACTGGACACATTCCAGGGCTGGACTTCCCGGGCCATGGCCTTCAGCAGCGCCCCATCCGAGCACAGACAGTAGCCTAAGCGGATGCCCGCCATGCCATAGCTTTTGGTGAAGGCTTTCAGCAGGAACAGGTTGGGATAGTCCTTTAAATAGGCTTTCATGCTCTGCCCATTGTCCGACAAATCCAGAAAACATTCGTCAAGAAACAGGCGAATATTGGCCTGTTTGCAGAAATCCAGAACTTTTTTTAAGAGTTCCGGCGCAATCAGCACGCCGGTGGGATTGTTGGGATTGCACAGGAACACCGCCTCCGGGGTAGTGTCCTCAAGATGGTACAGGAAATGTTCATCCAGCGCAAAGTCGTTGTCCGGGGTCAGATAATAATGCTTTACAGCACAGCCCACCCTTCTCAGGCCCAGCGAATACTCGGAAAAAGTCGGGGCCAGTTCCAGCGCGGTTTTGGGATGCACCGCCGCGCAGTAGGCGTAAATCAGCTCCGCCGCGCCGTTGCCGCAGAGAATGTACTGCCTGTCAACGCCCTCAAAATCCGCGATGGCGTCCACCAGAGAGCGACAGTAGGGGTCAGGATAGCGGTGCATCTGGGGCAGCGCCTCCGCAACCGCCCGGATAACGCCCGGCGGGGTGCCGAAGGGATTGGTATTGGCGGAAAAGTCCAGCGTCACGCCGCCGCCGTAAATATCGCCCCCGTGGGGGTTTGTCAGTCCGTAAAGCATAGCCTTCTCCTTACAGAAGAATGAAAGATTTCGTCACAGCGAACACGACAAGTCCCAAAAATGCCGTGGCATAGAGCAGGCGGCAGGCCTTCGGGATGTCCTCGGGTTCAATTTCCCGCAGCGGGTCGCCGATGTACTTCTTCTTGTGCAGAACGCCGTGATACCAGGCATCCCCCGCCAGCCGCAGGCCCAGCAGCCCCGCGCAGACGGATTCGGTCTGGGCGGAGTTGGGGCTGGCGTGGTTATAGCGGTCCCGTTTGAAAATTTTCCAGCCGTTTTTCCCGTCCATGCCCAGCAAAGCCCCCGCCGCAAGCATCAGCAGGGCGGAAATCCGGGCGGGCAGGAAGTTAAATAAATCGTCCATTTTCGCGGGCACCAGCCCCACGTTTTTATAGGGCATCTCCACATAGCCCAGCATGGAGTCCATGGTGTTCACGGCCTTGTAGAAAAAGCCCAGAGGCGCGCCGCCGATGGCGAGGAACAGCATGGGGGCGATGATACCGTCGGAGGTGTTCTCCGCCACCGTCTCCACCGCCGCCCGGGCCACCCCCGCTTCGTCCAGACGCTGGGTGTCCCGGCCCACAATCATGGACACGGCGTGCCGGGCTTTCTCCAGATCGCCGGTTTGAAGAGCCTGATAGACCTTCATGCTCTCCTGCCGCAGAGATTTGGTTGCCAGAATCTGGGCGCACATGATGGTTTCCAAGGCAAGGCCCAGCCAGCGGCTGACACCATAGGCCAGCCACAGAAGCAGGGTGGGCAGGGCCGTACTGACAATCACCACAATGAGCCAGATGGCGGCGCCTGCAAAATTCTCACCCCGGACGGTTTTGGGGAAAATCTTTCGCATTCCCTTTTCCGTAACGTCAATCAGCTTGCCGATGAGCACCACAGGGTGGGGAAAGCCATGGGGGTCACCGATGAGCAAATCCAGAAAAAAGCCCAGAATCAGGGCATAGAGTGACCACATTGGCTTTTTCCTCCCTGCATGGTAAAAATGAAAATCGGGTTCTGGCCCATCATCAGGTGGTAAGGCCCCGCCTTGCGGTCCTTCGCAATGCTCATGGACACCACCTCAGTGCAGGCGAAGGGGATGGTTTTCATGCACTGGGTCAGCTCTGCCACGGATTCCAGCGTCACCGCCGTGGCGACGATCCGGGCATTGGGGTTCTTTTCCAGAATTTCTTCCAAAATCTGCCGCATATTCCCCGCGCTGCCGCCAATGAACACATGAGTGGGAGCGGGCAGGCGTAGGCAGGCGTCCGGGGCAAGGCCCGGCACCACGGTCAGGTTTTCCAGTTGGAATTTCCGGGTGTTCTCCCGGAGCAGGGCCACGGCGGTGTCCTTGCGCTCTATGGCGTAGACCTGACCGGCGGCAGCTTGCAGGGCCATTTCAATGGCGACGCTGCCGCTGCCCGCGCCTACGTCCCAGCAAATTGCGTGTTCCGTGAGGGCCAGCTTGGAAAGGCAAACGGAACGCACCTCGCTTTTGGTCATGGGCACGGACTCGGTGCGGTTGAACGCTTCATCCGGCAGGCCGTGGGTCACAATGGGGTCTGCCCCGTCGTTTTCAATCAGGGCGACGCTCAGGCTGTTGAACGTCTTCTCTGCCAGTTCGGCGGCGGTGCCAATTGTAACGCGTTCCTGTGGGTAGCTTAAGCTCTCGCCAACGCTGACCTTCACGCCGCCAAGGCCCGCTTCCGTCAGATGTTTGCACAGTAGACCCATGCCGTTTTCGCCGCCCACCAGCGTGAACACCCGGCGGTTTCTGCGAATATCCGGTACGATGTCGTGCTCCCGCCCGTGAAGGCTCACCGGGCGCACATCCTCATAGGACGTGCCCAGCCGGGCGCACAGGTACGTAAGAGAACTTAAACCCGGCAGCACGGTGACTTCGCAGTCAGAAAGCAGGGGCAGCAGCTTTTTCGTGCCGCTGAAAAAGCCCACATCTCCGGACATTGCCACCGTAAAACGGTTAAATTCCGGGTGATTCTGAATATATTCCGCAATTTTCGCCGGAGCCACCGCATCGAATACCCCCTGCCCCGGGCGCACCGACGCTTCCAGCATCCGCTTCGCGCCGATCAGGCAGTCCGCTTCCTCCAAAGCGCGGCGCACTTCCGCCGTCATGGCCTCCCGGCTGCCGGGGCCGATGCCCACAATGGTCACCTTGGGCTTGCGGTGCAGCTGGAACTCCCGGCATAGCAAGTCGATGGTTTCCGGGAGCGTCAGCCCTTCCCGCTGGGGCGGGCGGCCGATGACCACCAGCGTGGCCCCGGCGGCACGGGCGGCGCTCACCTTCTCGTCAAAGCCCCCGGCGGTGCCGGAATCCTTGGTGACGAGGTACTTTGCCCCCACGCTTTTCAGCATGGCAGCGTTCATTTCCTCAGAGAACGGCCCCTGCATGGCAAGGATGTGGGCAGGCTTCAGCCCCGCGCTCTGGCACAGGCGCAGAGACTCCTCCATAGGGAGCACCCGGGCATAGGCCCGGTCGGCAAAGTTCGTCAGACCCGTATATTTTGCCAGTTCCTTGCTGCCGGTGGTGAGAAGAATCCTCCCCTCGGTGCCGTTCAGATAACTCACGGCGGCGGGAATGTCGGGGACGAATACCGCGTCCTCCCCTGCTTTGCAGCCGCTTCGCAGAAGCCGCTGATAGCGCACCCCGGATTTTTCACAGGCAGAAGCGATGTTCTCCGTCACCACGCTGGCATAGGGGTGGGTAGCGTCAATGACCATATCAAAGTTTTCCCGGGAAAACAGCGCCTGCATTTCCTCCCGGGTCAGCCGTTGGGCGGAAATGGTCAGATTTTCCCTCGGAGTGAGCAGCGTCTCCCCGTACTCCGTCGCCACACAGGCGGTCACGGACAGGTTTTGGCTGCTTAAGAATTCCACCAACTCCCGGCCCTCGGTGGTGCCGGCAAACACACACAGCTTATACATCCCGGTATCCTCTGGGGGTGACCATGTTGCCGCCGATCATCCGGGTGGAGGCGTTGCCGATGAACACGGTGCAGAACATATCCACTTCCGCGTCCTGAAGCTCCCTCAGCGTATAGAAGCGGCGGTTTTCGCCCTCCCGTCCGATGTGCTGGGCCACGGCGCAGGGCCGGTCCTCAGGAAGCACCCGCAGCAGAATCTCACAGGCCCGGCGCAGATGGTCGGGGCGACCGTGGCTGGCGGGGTTGTAGAGCACCATGCTCAGGTCGGCCTGGGCTGCACACTCCAGCCGCTTTTCAATTTTCTCCCAGGGGGTCAGCCGGTCAGAAAGGCTGATGACGGCAAAGTCGTGGGTCAGGGGCGCGCCTAAGATCGCCGCGCCGCTGCAGGCCGCCGTCAGGCCGGGAATGACCTCGATTTCCGGCTCGGTATCCTCACCGCGAAGCTCGTAGATCAGGGCCGCCATGCCGTAGATGCCGCTGTCGCCGGAACAGACCATGGCGACGTTCTTGCCCTTTTTCGCTTCGTCCAAGGCCATCTGGCAGCGCTGGGTCTCCCGGGTCATGGGGGTGGTCAGAAACTCCTTGCCGGCATAGCGCTCCTTGACGAGGTTTACATAAACATGATAACCGATGATGGTATCGCAGTTTTTCAGCGCCCGGTCTGCCCGGACGGTCATATTGTCGTAATCTCCGGGGCCAATGCCCACAACAATCAGCTTACCCAAAGTGTACCTCCCATTTCTTCCTGGCCACTGCCACGGTGACCCCATGGCAGGCTGTTTTCTTTACAAGGATCGTATCCGCGCCGACCAGCGCGGCCCGTTCGCAGACATTATCCACGCCCGTGACCTGCTGAACAAAGGGCGAGGGTGTAAACTCCCCCGGCACCGCTTCCAATTCCGCGGCGGAATAGAACTGGATGGGGATAGTTTGTTCTTCACAGAAGGACAGCAAGCCTTCCTCGTCTTTTTTCAAATCAATGGAAGCGGCGGATTGAACCGCCCGGAAATCCAAGCCGTTCTCTTTGAAAACCTGTGTAACCGCCCTTTCGATGGCTTCCTTTTCCGTTCCCCGGCGGCAGCCGATGCCGAGGTGCAGAACCTTGGGAATCAGCCGCAGGGTATTTTCAAAGGGTTCTTTGTCCGATACTGTCAAATAAATGCCCAAGTTCCCGGTTTCTCCGGAAATCACCCCGTTTGGCAGGGTTCCCACAAGGGGAAAGTCGCTTTTTAGGGGGATATCCCCTTCCAGAATGGCAGCGGACACGGCCTTTGCCAGCTTCATGGAGCTGAGGACACAGCCGTTTTCCGTGGCCCAGGTGTCCACCGAGAATTTACGGTTGATATCGGTGGCTGTGGTGATTACCGGGGTGGCGTTTAAGCTTTCCGCAATTTTTCGCGCCAGCGCGTTGGCGCCGCCGATGTGGCCGGACAGCAGCGGAATCACAAAGGTTCCCAATTCATCCACGCAGACCACCGCCGGGTCTGTCCGCTTGTCGTGGACAAAGGGGGCGATTTTTCGCACCGCGATGCCGCAGGAACCGACAAAAACCAAAACTTCCGAGGACGAAAAGCATTCGCCGTAGCATTGGGGGCTGATGGGCGCAAAGTCCGGTTCCCCGAACCGCTCCATGGTGAAGCTTCGCCATGTTATTTCCGGGCAAGCTGTCAGGATGCGCCGGGCGGTTGTGCAGCCCTGCCGGCTGAAGGCGAAAATGCTGCCCGTCACTGAGTGGCCTCCCGGAACTCCGTGGTAAAGCCGGGGTGGTACAATAGGCTTCTCATATACTTATCGCCCATGCAGTTGCCCACGATAATCAGAGAGGTCTTGGTCAGGCCGTTCTCCGTCACGGTCTTATGCAGGGTGTCCACGGTGCAGCGGAAGATTTTCTGGTCTGGCCAAGTGGCCTTGTACACCACCGCCACGGGGGTGCTGCCGGGATAGCCGCCCGCCAGCAGCTCCGATTGCAGCTGCTCCGTCAGCGAGGTGCTGAGGAACAGCACCATGGTGGACTGGTGGGCGGCAAGAGACCGGATGGACTCCCGCTCCGGCACCGGGGTGCGGCCCGCCGTCCGGGTGATGATCACCGTCTGGCTCACATCCGGCAGGGTGTATTCCGCTTTCAGCGCGGAGGCCGCGCCGCAGAAAGCGCTGACGCCGGGACAGACGTCGTACTCGATGCCCAGTTTGTCCAGTTCGTCAAACTGCTCCCGCACCGCGCCGTAAATGCTGGAATCACCGGTGTGCAGACGCACCGTGGTCTTGCCCGCCTTTTCCGCCGCTTCCATGACCGCAATGACCTGCTCCAGGGTCATTTTCGCGCTGTTGTGGATTTCGCAGCCTTCCTTGCAGTAGCTTAACAGGTCAGGGTTTACCAGAGAACCGGCGTAGATCACCACGTCCGCTTCTCCCAAAAGCTTTGCGCCCCGCACGGTGATTAAGTCCACCGCGCCGCTGCCCGCGCCAACAAAATGTACCATATTATTTCCCCTTCGTCAGTTTTTCGATCAGCTCCATGGCGTTGTCCGACTGCGCCAGAAGCCCATATTCCTTGGAAAACAGGATAGTTCCAACCTCCATGTTCTCCCCCGCCCGGTGGTGCAGATGAAACAGGATGCGTTCGGTCAGACCCGCCAATGTTTTTTCAAAGCACCCGGCGTCCTTCAAAATCCGTAGGGCGTCGTCACAGGCAACGCACTCCAAAATCTCCCCGATTTTCTCCGGGGCCAGCCCCGCCGCACCGGCGTGGGCGGCGAGAATCTCCATGCGGCAGTCGCCGTATTTGGAGTGGGTGTTCATCATCCCGCCGCCGATTTTCACCAGCTTGCCGATGTGTCCCACCAGCAGCGCCCCCCGGAAGCCCAGCTCACGGCAGATGTCCAGGGTCTGCCCGATAAAGTTGGAGGACTGCACCGCTTGTTCCGCATTTAACGCCAGCCCCGCCCGGATAAAGTCGCAGCCGTAGTTGCCGGGGGTCAGCAGGACGTACTCGTCCCCGTTTGCTTTTCGCTGGTGCAGCTCCACCCGGATGGTGTCTACGAGGGCCTTTTCACTCATCGGCTCTACAATTCCCGTGGTGCCCAGGATGGAAATGCCGCCCTCGATGCCTAAGCGGGGATTGAAGGTTTTCTTTGCCAGCGTTTCCCCTTCCGGCACGGAAATCACCACGGACAGGCCGCACTGCGAATCGGTCAGCTTCCGCACTTCCTCCAGATTTTCCCGGATCATCTGCCGGGGCATGGAGTTGATGGCTGCGTTTCCCACAGGTTGGTCAAGGCCCTTTTTCGTGACCCGGCCCACACCGAAGCCGCCGTCAATGGCGATGCCGGGTGCTTCCCGGGGGGACACCTCTGCGTAAATCAGCGTCCCGTTGGTCACGTCCGGGTCGTCGCCGCTGTCCTTGCGGACAGCACAGGACACCCGGTCATGCCCCATGGAAATATCCTCCACCGCCAGCGTGAGGGCCACGCCCTTGGGGGTGATTAAGGAAATGGTTTCCTTGGTCTTCCCGGTCAGCAGCATCCACGCTGCCGCCTTTGCCGCCGCTGCGGCGCAGGAGCCGGTGGTGTAGCCGAAGCGCAGCTTTTTCCCGTCTTTTTCGATATATTCTTCCATATTACCGAAGAATCTGGTAGAGCATGGCGTTGCAGATGGCGGCTGCCACGTTGCTGCCGCCCTTTCGGCCCCGGGCCACGATGTGAGGAACCGCAGAGCCGATAATCAGCTCCTTGCTCTCCACCACGTTCACAAAGCCTACCGGCACGCCGATGATCAGGGCGGGATTCAGCTTCCCGGCCTGCATCTGTTCATGCAGGGAGATGAGGGCCGTGGGGGCGTTGCCGATGGCGAAAATGCAGGGTTTGGGGAGCTTTGCCGCCCGCTCCATGGAGACAATGGCCCGGGTGACGCCCCGCTCCTTGGCTTCCTCCGCCACGTCCGGGTCGGACATGAAGCAGTGCACCTGCCCGCCCAGCTTACTAAGAATCGTTTTGTTGATGCCCGCGCGGGCCATCTGGGTATCGGTGACGATATCGCAGCCGCCACGCAGGGCTTCGATGCCCTTGGCAACCGCGTGCTCGGAAAAGACCAGATTCTGCACATAGTCAAAATCCGCCGAGGTGTGGATGACCCGCTTGATGACCAGCTCGTTTTCCGGGTCCAGTTTGGTGTCCCCCAGCAGCTCCGTGATGATGGCGAAGCTGCGCTTTTCGATGTCCATAGGTTTGATGTTTTCAATCATGGCGATGTTTCTCCTTGATACAGCTGTCTATGAAGCCTTCGGCGAAGGCGGGATTGGAATAGAAATGGAAGTGGGGGTAGCCCGCGTAGAGGGTGGGTGAGGATACGGCGCAGTCCCACTGCTTTCCGGTGGTTTTTTTCGCGGTGAAGCTGTCCCCCGGCGCGGTACAGTCCCAGTGGTGGAACTCATGGGCGGCGATTTCGTCCCCGGCCTTGCAGAGCAGATTGTCTTTTTTCGACTGTAAGGTGACGTAGCCGAAGCGGGTGAGTTTGCCCGTATTGAAGCATTCCCCTTCCAGCGCGCCCACCATGGGCTGTCCGGCGATGGACTGGGTCAGGTACATGAAGCCGCCGCACTCGGCGATGCAGGGCAGGCCCTTTTTCAGTGACGAACGGATGGATTGCAGCATTGTCGTGTTTTCGCCCAGCTGCTCCAAATATAGTTCCGGGTAGCCGCCGCCAAGGTACAGGCCGTGGATATTCTGCGGCAGTTCGCTGTCGGACAGCGGGCTGAAGGGAATCAGCTCCGCCCCCATTTCCGTCAGGGCTTCCAAGGAATCCTCATAGTAAAAGCAGAAGGCCTTGTCCCGGGCCACGGCGATACGGACAGGTTCCTTGTGGGGGAGGATAACCGGCTGATACTCCACAGGCATGGCGCTGTTTGCCAGACCAATCAGACCGTCAATATTCAGACTTTTTTCCGCCTGCCCAGCCAGAATTTGCATTTTTTCTTTTAAGTCTTCCACCTCAGCGGCGGTGACCAGCCCTAAGTGTCGGCTTTCCAGCGCGCAATCGGGAAGGCTGGGCAGAAAGCCAAAGGCGCGGATTTTAAATCGCTTTTCAATTTCCGAAGACAATGCCGCGTAGGTCATGGCGGTGCACTGATTTAAAATCACGCCCCGGATGTGGTTGTCCGGGTAAAAATCCAGAAAGCCCTGAATGGTTGCGAGAACCGACAGCGACGCACCCTTGGCCCCCACCACCAGCACCACCGGGCTGTCCGTCACCTGAGCCACCTCGTAGGTGCTGCCCTTGGTACTGGTAAGCCCGGCGCCGTCGTAGTAGCCCATGACCCCCTCGATGACGCTGATATCCCGGTCCGCGCCGTTTTTCGCCAGCAGGAAGCGCAGGGTGTTGGGTGAGAAAAAGTGCAGGTCAAGGTTGGCGCTTTTGGCCCCGATGATGCGGCTGTGGAACATGGGGTCGATGTAGTCCGGGCCGCACTTGAAGGCCCCGGTTTTGAGCCCCCGGTTCACCAGAGCCTGCAAAAGGGCGCAGACCGTGGTGGTCTTGCCGCAGCCGCTGTTGGTGCCGGCGAGGATCAGTCTGGGGATTTGGGTTTGCATCTTCTCACCTTCTTGTCGGGTTGACATGTTGGCAATTGTCAATTCAAGGAATAAGAGTTGACAGTTAAGGAGTCCCTTCGGGACGATTTTGAATATGATTGTGATGAATACCAGCTATATTCATATAAATGAACCGTATTCCGTATTTTTATTAATTAATTCATCCCGTAGGGATACCACAACTGTCAACTGTTCACAGTCAGCTAAATGATATCGGGCAGGATTCCAGCAGATACACAGAAAGCCTCTGCACATTTTCCTCATGCAGAAGCTGAAAGTATGGAATTGCCACATCGCGCCCCGTTCATCGGCAGTCGTCTTCTTCCTCGGGTTGGTTACTCCGGGCACCGGCAGGAACAACCGGTGCCCGGCGGTTGTGCGTCTACGGCTCTTGGGCAATCAGCCGCATTCATTGGCGCTGCGTAAGGGGGAGGAACAACGCCTAAGGCATCAAAACGGCCGCAGCAACCCTATAAAGGATCGCCGCGGCCGTTTTTCCGCTGACTCACAACATCCATCTGCCCCTATCTCGGAGGCAAACGTATGATCACACTTAAGCAGGTCTCCTGACTTACGCATCAGCAACACCGCACAGCCTTCTCAGGGAGTTTCCCCAATGACCGGCTTTCGCCTCGTGCGGTATCTTCGCGCATACAGTGGCGGTACCGTTCCGGAATCGCACCGGATTCACTATTCTCCGCGGCCCCTGAAATGCGGGCTGCCGCGGCACTTAAGCGCTTCCTCATCTAACCTAAAGATACTCTATTTTTGCCGTTTTGTCAATAGCCAACTGCCCCTCAGCGGGCCTCGGACAGCTCCCGGTTCAGGTTTTCCCGGGCGGTAGACAGCATCAGCTTGATGCGGTTGAGCTGGTTGACTTCCGACGCGCCGGGGTCATAGTCCACGGCGGCAATGTTCGCCTGGGGGTAAGCCTTTTTCAGGGCCTTGATGACGCCCTTGCCCACCACGTGGTTGGGAAGGCAGGCAAAGGGCTGGATGCACACGATATTGGGCACCCCGGTCTTAATCAGCTCAATCATTTCGCCGGTGAGGAACCACCCCTCGCCGTACTGGTTGCCGATAGACAGGAAGGGCTTGGTCTGCTCCGCGATCTCCCCGATGGGCATGGGCGCTTCAAAGCGTTTGCTCTTTTCGAGAGCCTCCAGCGCGGGCTTGCGGATCTGGCGGATGAGCTTCACGGCGGAGTCCGCTACCAGGTCACTGCTCTTTTTCGCGCCCAGGAACTCGGACTTGTACTTTCCGTTGTAGAAGCTGTAGTTCAGGAAGTCCATCAGGTCGGGCACCACGGCTTCCGCCCCCTCCCGCTCCAGCAAATCCACAAGGTGGTTGTTGGCAAGGGGCATATACTTGACGAGAATCTCCCCCACCACGCCCACACGGGGCTTTCTCAGACTTTCGTCAATGGGGAGATTGTCAAAGGCTTCCACAATCTGGGTGCACAGCTCCTTATAGCCCCGGTGGGTCTCGCCGTCAATCAGATCCTGAATGCAGATATCCCGCCATTTGTGGTGCAGGGCATTGGCAGAGCCGGGCGTCAGTTCATAGGGCCGCACCCGGTAGAGGCAGCGCATCAAGAGGTCACCGTAGACCACGGCCTTTACCATATCTTTAAGCAGGCTTGGGGATAAGTGGAAGCCCTCGTTCTTCTCCATGCCGTTGGCGTTGAGAGAAATCACAGGAATCTCAGGCAGCCCCGCTTTTTCCAGCGCCCGCCGGATGAAGGCAACGTAATTGCTGGCCCGGCAGCAGCCGCCGGTCTGGGTCATCATGACGGCAAGGTGGTCGGTGTCGTACTTGCCGGACAGGATGGCCTGCATGATCTGGCCCACCACGGTGATGGAGGGGAAGCAGGCGTCGTTGTTGACGAATTTCAGGCCGGTATCGATGGCCTGCCGGTTGTCGTTGTCCAGCAGAACCAGGTTATAGCCGTGGCTGCGCACCACCGGCGCCAAAATGTCAAAGTGGATGGGGCTCATCTGGGGGGCCAGAATGGTGTAGCCCTCCCGGAACATTTCCTTGGTAAACTCCTTGCGTTCATAGGTAATGGGGACGGGCTTCGCCACGATTTTCTTCTCCCGGCGCATATCCATGGCGGCAAGCAGGGAGCGGATACGAATGCGCACCGCGCCCAGATTGTTGACTTCGTCGATTTTGAGGAGCGTATACAGCTTGTTACTCTTTTCGAGAATTTCGCTGACCTGATCGGTGGTGACGGCGTCCAGACCGCAACCGAAGGAATTGAGCTGAATCAGCTCCAGATCGTCCCGCTGGGACACGAACTGGGCCGCGCTGTAGAGCCGGGAATGGTACACCCACTGGTCCACCACCCGAATGGGCCGCTCGGGGTCAAAGTCGATGGGCAGGCTGTCCTCGGTGAACACCGTCAGACCGTAGGAGGAAATCAGCTCCGGAATGCCGTGGTTGATTTCCGGGTCGATGTGGTAGGGGCGGCCCGCCAGGACAATGCCCCGCCCGCCTTTTTCTTCCATCTCAGCCAGCCGCTTTTTGCCCTCGGCCCGGATGTCCGCCTTGGCCTGAAGCTGCTCTTCCCATGCCTTATGGACTGCGGCCCGGACTTCTTTTGCAGGAATGCCCCACTCCTCGGCAGCGGTTTTCACCAGCCGGTCGGCGGCGGTTTTCTCGCTGGTAAAGGCGATGAAGGGGCGGATATAGTGGACGTCGCCGTTGCTGATGGCCTCCACGTTGTTTTTCAGGTTCTCCGCGTAGGACACCACGATGGGGCAGTTGTAGTGGTTCTGGGCCTGCTTCGTCTCCTGATGCTCGTAGAACACGCAGGGGTGGAAGATGGTTTTTATGCCCTGATCGATGAGCCACTGGACGTGGCCGTGGGACAGCTTGGCGGGGTAGCACTCGGACTCCGAGGGGATGGACTCCATGCCCTTTTCGTAAATTTTGCGGGTGGAGAAAGGCGACAGCACCACCCGGAAGCCCAATTCCTTAAAGAAGGTGGCCCAGAAGGGGTAGTTTTCATACATATTCAGCACTCTGGGAATGCCGATGGTGCCCCGGGAGGCTTCGTTTTCTTCCAGCGGAGGGTAATCGAACAGCCGCTGGCGCTTGTACAGCACCAGATTGGGGGCCTTCTCCCCCTTGTCGCCGCCACCGGCACCCTTTTCACAGCGGTTGCCGCTGATGTGCTTTCTGCCGCCGGGGAACTTGTTGACGGTGAGCATACAGTTGTTGGAGCAGCCGCCGCAGCGCACGGAAGATGCGGTGTAGGACAGATTCAGAATGTCATCCAAGGACAGCATGGCGGTTTTCTGCCCGGTGTAGTGGCTCCGGGCCACCAGCGCTGCGCCGAAGGCGCCCATCAGGCCGGAAATATCCGGGCAGGTGGCGTCCACGCCGGAAATTTTCTCAAAGGCCCGCAGCACCGCCTGATTGTGGAAGGTGCCGCCCTGCACCACGATGTGGCGGCCCAAATCCTCCGGGGAGGCCAGCTTGATGACCTTGTACAGGGCGTTTTTGATGACGGAATAGGCAAGGCCCGCAGAGATATCGGATACCGATGCGCCCTCCTTCTGGGCCTGCTTGACGTTGGAGTTCATGAACACCGTGCAGCGGGTGCCCAAGTCCACGGGGGCCTTGGCGTACAGGGCCTCATGGGCGAATTCCTCAGCGGTAAAGCCCAGAGAACTGGCGAAATTTTCAATAAAGGAACCGCAGCCGGAGGAACAGGCTTCATTTAAGAGAATCGTGTCCACCGTGCCGTTTTTCAGCTTGATGCACTTCATGTCCTGCCCGCCGATGTCCAGCACACAGTCCACCTCCGGGTCGAAAAACGCCGCGGCGGTGGTGTGGGCAATGGTCTCCACCACGCCCTCGTCCAGCGAGAAGGCGGCTTTTAAGAGGGCCTCGCCGTAGCCGGTGGAGCAGGCACGGACGATGTTCGCGCCCTCGGGCAGCAGGCGTTTCAGTTCCGAAACCGCATATTGCGCCGTCTGAATGGGATTGCCCTGATTGCCCCGGTAGAAGTGCCACAGAAGCTCCCCCTGCTGCCCGATCAAGACCAGCTTGGTGGTGGTGGAGCCGGCATCGATGCCAAGGAAGCAATCCCCCCGGTAGGTTTCCAGCGGCTCCTTGCGCACCACCGCCCGGCTGTGGCGGCACTGGAACTCGGCAAAATCCATTTCGTCCCGGAACAGCGGCTCCAAACGGGGCATTTCAAAACTCACCGCCACGCCCTTTTCCAGTCTTTCCACCAAATCGGTCAGGGCCACCGTCTTCCCTTCCCTGGCTTCCAGCGCCGCGCCCATGGCGGCAAACAGGTGGGAATTTTCCGGGTCAACGGTGGTTTCCCCGGTCAGCTTCAATGTACGGATAAAGGCGGCTTTCAGCTCCGTCAGGAAGTGGAGCGGCCCGCCCAGGAACGCCACGGTGCCCCGGATGGGCTTGCCGCAGGCAAGGCCGGAGATGGTCTGGTTGACCACCGCCTGAAAAATGGATGCCGCCAAATCTGCCCGGGTGGCGCCCTCGTTGATGAGGGGCTGAATGTCGGTTTTGGCAAATACACCGCACCGGGCGGCAATGGGGTACACCTTCTGGTAGTCCTTCGCCGCCTCGTTCAGGCCCGTGGCGTCGGTCTGCAAAAGGGCTGCCATCTGGTCGATGAAGGAGCCGGTGCCGCCGGCGCAGACGCCGTTCATCCGTTCCTCCAGACCGCCCTTAAAATAGATAATTTTGGCATCCTCGCCGCCCAGCTCAATGGCAACGTCGGTCTGGGGAGCAACGGACTTGAGGGCCGTTGCCACCGCCACGACCTCCTGAACAAAGTCGATTTCCAGCGCTTTTCCCAGATTAATGGCGCCGGAGCCGGTGATGCGCAAGCGCAGGTCACAGGGACCAAGCGCCTTCTGCGCCTCCATCAGCAGGGATTTCAGGGTTTGCTGGGTATGGGCATGGTGGCGGCGGTATTCTCCGTAGAGAATTTCCCCTTCCTCACTGAGAATAACCAGTTTTACGGTTGTGGAGCCGATATCGATACCGGCACGATAGGTGTTCATGATAACCTCTCTTTTCATAGCACAGTAAATAGGAAATGACACAAATGGGCAGCGCCCCCAGAACATCCAGCGCGGAGTGCTGCTTTAAACACAGGGTGGAAACGCAGATGAGAACCGTCAGCACCGTCAGCGGCAGCAGCCTTCCCGGTTTGCGGAGTCTGTCCGTGTGGGCCGCGGCCGCCAGCGCGGCGAGGGCACCAATCACGTGCTCCGACGGGAACACATTGGTGCAGGTGTCCACCGCGTAGATCAGCCCCACCGTCCGGCTCAGCAGATTGTCCCGGGGAAACGTCTCCGGGCGCAGATTCTGGCAGCTGGGATACAGCAGGAAGATGGCGGTGGACATGGTGATGGAAACGCACAGGAACTTACTGTAGCGCTTGAAGGTATCCACATCGTACAAGAGCGTATACAGGTGGATGCCCACGATGAAGACGTACCAGCACCCGTAGAAAATCAGAAAGCCCTCGTGAAAGGGGATTTTGTCGTCCAGAAAGCAGTGCATCACATGGTAGCTCTGAGCCGGGTTGCAGTTTTCAATGAGAAAATACCGCATCAGGTACGCGGGCCAGAACAGCAGCCACCACAGATGCCGGTACTGGGGTTCCTTGATTTTTCGCAGACGGAATGCCCGCAAATCCGTCTCAGGCTGTGGAAACCGCATGGGAACGCCTCCGTTACTTCCGGTGAATCCGGGTTTCCAGCGTCTCCTGCATCTGCTGCAGGTGCTGGGTCAGGGGCAGATCAGTGCGGAAGGGGCGGAAGAAGTGGTACTTGAGGGCCCGCTCCTCCCGGCGCTGACGGATTTGGGTCTTCAGCGCCTCATAGCGGACAATCACGTCGTTGTCCTCAGCGAAGGCCTTCAGCTTCACCACCAGCTGTGCGGAGTGAATTACGTCGATGGCGAAGATGCCGAAGAACATACCGATGAAGAAGGAGAACGCCAGATTATTTGCCAGCCACTGAAGTCCTTCCAGAATGTACGGGTGAATCAGGAAATAGTACACAGCCCCCAGGACTGCCCAGAAGAAGGAAAACAGGGGGCAGACGATGCCCTGCACGTTGCCCCACAGGTTCGAGTAATCCCACAGCCGAACCTTCAGAAATTTCAGGCAGAACACACCGGCAACGTATTCAATCAGCGTCATACCCACCGCCATGGCGGCAAACAGCATTACCTTATTCCAGAATGGGTCGGAAATCAGGCTGAATTTTTCCAAAGATGCCAGCAGATACAATGTACACAGGCCGAAGCCGTAAATGGGCAGGTACGGCCCGGTGCAGAAGCCAGGGTTTACGATTCTATCCGGGCGCTGGGTCAGGTTTCGGAACAGCAGCTCCAGCACCCACCCCAGGACGGAACCCACAAAAAACAGGAACGCCAAAGTCAACAGTAAGCTCACACCGATCACTCCTTCTATCTCAAAAATACAGCAAAATGATGAACGAGGTCAAAACTATTTTTTTCCAATTTGTGAATTATCTGGTTTCACCGCCACTACTGTAGTTGACTAAATTGTACTATAGCTGACAAAGAAAACATGTCATTGCGAGCCAGTGCGCACACTGGCGTGGCAATCCGTACTTCTTTTCATAGCAGGTATGTATTCGGAACGTGAGAAGGGGGAACGGATTGCCACGTCGGGCTTCGCCCTCCTCGCA
>JAXEXE010000063.1:0-39923 GCA_034113565.1 Faecousia sp. | reverse complement strand
CGACTGCTGCAAAGTAGCGGCTTTTATACTTGGATTTTGCTGTTTTCCATAGCCGATCGCTTAAGGAAACCGCCCCAAAAGCACGCTTATCTTGATTTGCTTTCGTTGACTCCCGCCGTTCTGGTTCTCATCGGCTGCTGTTTCTCCCCGGTAAACGGCTATATTCGCTATGCGTATCCAGCCATCATCTGTATTCCCATATTGTGCTTGTTGACTCTCTTTCCGCAAAAGAGTGCCAGCCTTGGTAAAGAGCTATGAACTACTATTTCGCTCCCATGGAGGGGTTGACGGACAGCGTCTACCGCCGGGAGCACCATCGGTTTTTCGGCGGCGTGGACCGCTACTATATGCCCTTCTTCTCCCCCACCGTCCACCGCGCCCTCACCGCCCGGGAGGCCCGGGAGCTGCCGAAGGCGGACAGCGTTCCGTTCTGTGCCGTTCCTCAGGTGCTGACCAAGGTGCCCGAGGACTTTCTCTGGGCGGCGGAGGTAATCCGGGATTTGGGGTACGGAGAAATCAATCTGAATATCGGCTGTCCCTCCGGCACGGTGGTGGCCAAGGGCAAGGGCAGTGGAATGCTGCGGAATTTAGGGGAACTGGAACGGTTTTTTGACGGAGTATTTTCCCATTCTCCCCTGCCCATTTCCGTAAAAACCCGGCTCGGACTGGAAACGGCAGAGGAATTTCCCGCCATTCTGGAGCTGTGCAACCGCTATCCCATCCGGGAGCTGACCATCCACCCACGGGTGCGAAAGCAGTTTTATGAGGGTGAGGTACACCGGGAATGGTTCTCCTACGCCATAGATCACAGTAAAAATCCCCTGTGCTTCAACGGGGATATCCGCACCCTCGCCGATATCGACGCTTTGCAGGAAGCGTTTCCCGGCCTGAATGCCGTGATGATCGGGCGGGGGCTGGTTGCTGACCCGGGAATGCTCCGGGGCGGCACGGACGCGGGCACGCTGGAAGCCTTTCTGAACGCCCTGATGGATGATTATGAGGTGGAGTTTTCCGGCTGCCGCAACGCCCTGTTCCGCATGAAGGAGAACTGGGCCTACCTGCACGACCGGTTTGCCGGGAGCGACAAGCTGTGGAAGAAAATGCGCAAAACCACCGACGCTGCCGAGTTCCGGCGCTTATCCTCCGAGCTGCTGCACACCTGCCCTATGAGATGACAAATGTGCTGCCCAAACCGGGCAGCGCACTTTTTTAGATTGCTTCTTCTTTTCGATGGAACACAAATGCGGCGGCTGCCAGCAGGGCGGCAGAAACGCCCGCAACAATCCAGACATTTCCATCCCCCTCGACAGGCTCTGCAGCAGGTTGTTCCTCCATTTCGGCCGCTTCGGCTTCTTCCGCCTCCGCGTTCAGATCCACAAAGCCCAGCGCAATCTTGTCAAATTCCGCTTCCATGGGGTAATTCTCCAGAATTCCCTTCAGCGTCTCATTGGCCCGGGCGGAAATCAGATCGCTTTTCGCGGATTCCTTCCAGATGGGCTGGCTGTCCACAAAGAACATCAGATGGTAGCCGAACTCCGTCTTGACCAGACCATAATCACCGGGCTGGCGGACATCGTCAAAGCACCAGTCGTTGAAAGCGTCCACCATCTGGCCCTCCTGCACGCCGGTGTACAGGCCGCCGGAGGACGCGGAGCCGTCCTGAGAATGCGCCTTCGCCAGCTCCGCAAAGCTCTCTTCGCTCTTGTCGCCCTGTTCCCACTGGGAAAGCAATTCCTCAGCCTTCTGACGGCTGCTTTCCCAGGCGGCGTCCTCAAAGGTATCCGTGCGGATGTTCTCGCTGGTAGCGCCTTCCGGCATAATCAGCACATGGCGCACATCTACCGTCTTATCGTCCCGGGTCAGGCCGTTGGAAGCGTAGGCTTCCTCATTGGCGGTAAAGTAATCCTCCACCTCTTCGTCAGTAGGTGTATCCTTCTCACACAGGTCGGAGAAATACATGCTGCCCGTGTAGTACAGGTCCAGGAAATGCTGGTAGTCCTCCATACCCGCGCCGGGGCCTACGTCGCTCAGAAGCAGCGCTTCCGCGCTTTCATAGCCGTACAGCTGCGCGGTGGATTCCAGATTCTCCACAGCGGCGTCCAGCTGCTCCCGCATATCCGCGTCCAGCTGATAACCGTTCTTCTCCGCTTCCGCCGCAGTTGCCTGATAGTTGCGCCAGGTATTCAGAGCGCTGGCAAGGAAGAACTGCTGCCAGGTGCAGGGCGTATCCGCCATGGCACAGGTCTGTACGTCCAGAGGTTTGGTAGTGTCCAGGCCCAGATGGGATGCGTAAGCGCCGTAGCTGCTCAGGAAGTTCCGAACCTCCGTCCAGTAGAACATCTGAAGCTGGCTGTTGGTCAGGGTGTAGTCCCCCACCCGGGCGACCACGGTATCCCCGGCGGCAATCACATCGGCATCCGATGCGGTATAGGTGCCCTTTGCCGTCTCATCGTCGGGGTTGCCATCGGTGGGAATGGTAGCAGGCGCTTCCGTCTCCGCGGCTGCGGCCTCCGTCTCAGAGGAAGGTGTGTCTGTCCGGCTCATTCCGGCAAACACCAGCGCGGCAACCAGCGCCGCCAGCACCACCACAGCAGCAACCACCAGCGCGATCTTGCCGGGGGTCAGCTTGTTTTCTTCCCTGTTATCCTTGCCGCACTCCGGACACAGGGTGGTTCCCTCCGGAAGCTCGGCCTGACAATATTTGCATTTCGCCATGAAAATATCCTCGTTTCTCCTTATTATAGGGTCAATCAACTGCTCAAGTCTACCACGTTTTTCATCCGATTGCAACCAGCGACACAGAATATTTACATTTGCGGGTCAACGGAACTGTCTGGCCAACGCAGTGCGGCAAGCCCCAGCGTGCAATCAGGCACAAGGCAGCGCATACAGCATACGGGACCGGAACCGTGTCGAAGCAGCTTGGTCATCACAAGGTAACCACAACAGAGGATTTCTACAGCCATCTGATTGAGGAAAACAAGGAAAAGGTCTCCGCCTGTATTGCTGACACGCTCCTGAGAAGGAAGCAGGCATAGATGGGGAGGCATTTCACAGCCCCATTGCAGTGCGCTTTTACTGAGGTTGTGCGCTAAAAGTGCGCCAAACGAAAAAACGGGCTTTTCAAATCAGCCCCAATAGTACGAAAAAAGCCAGGAATCATAACGATTCTGGGCTTTTTAGGTGGTACGCCGGAAGGGACTCGTTGCATTATGGTGTCGGCGTCGTCAAGCCGCCGCCGAGCAAATGTCCACCGGACATTTGCATTTTATGGTTCGAGTCCCAAGAAAAAAATAATCCGAACCCTTCTCCTGCTGAGATAAGGTTCGGATTATCTTGCCTTGGTGCGAGTGTTCTTATAGGACTTTTCAAAAAACGCTGTCATACCAACGGTTTTTCGGATTTCAGAGTTGCAGATTTCCTTGTTTTTACTTTACAAGCCGTACCGGAAGTGCCTAAAAGCAAGCCAACCTCTTGATAATACAGAGTATGCTCTACTTGAGCTGTTCCAGAATTTGCTGGATATTTCTCTTTCCGAACAATACCTTTTCTTCATTGATAACAAGGCACGGCACACTCATCACATTGTATTGCTCCTTTAGATTTTCAAAATGGCGAACATCATATACTTGTGCCGTCACATTGGGATTCTCCGCAGCGATCCGCTGGGCAGCGACCACCAAGTCGGGGCACATGGTACACGACAGTGTGACCAGGACCTTCATATTCGTTTCGCTTGTGATGGCTGTGATCTGCTGCCGGGTAATTTCATCCAGCGCCTGTCCAGGGCCTGCGGCGTTGTACAGTCCCAGCACAAAGGAAGTGAACTCATGACCGCTGGGCACACCGTGGAAAGCGAGACCTGTTGGTGTCCCGTCTGCCAAGCAAACCTCCACGCAGGGGGCAAAAGTTTCCTGCGCCTGTCTGTCACACACCTCCAGCTCCAGCTTGTCAGAAATTGCCACAAGTGCGGATATGAAGCTTTCCAATTCGGCTGAAATCGGACGCTTGTCCAGATATAGTTTCAGCAGAAGCGGTTGTTTCATTCGGGTGAAGACAGTGTCCAACTGCTGCCGCATCTCTTTCGTGAACAGTTCGTCGGAGCCCTCAGATTCATGGGTATCGACTGTGACAGTTGTTTCGCTCTGCTTTCCAGAAGGTGCATCGGCACGTAGGCCGGTCTTCCTCTGCATTGCCGCCACATATTTTTCCAATTCCGTAGCAGCAAGCGCACCGTCGCTGGTGGCAGTCACCACCTGACGCAGAGGCTTGATACACACATCTCCCGCCGCGTACACGCCGTCCGCACTGGTTTTCTGAGATGCATCAGTTACGATATAGCCCTGTTCGTTCAGCTCCACAATCTCTTTGAGGATTTCCGTAGCAGGAGCATACCCGGCAAACACGAAAACGCCAAAGGTTTCCTTGCTCTTGTATTCCGCCACCTCACCGGTGGCGGTGTTTTTGTATCGAGCATAGGTTAAGCCGTTCTCCCCGGACACTTCCTCCATCACGGTGTTGGTCAGGACGGTAATCTTTTCGTGATTTTTCGCCTGGTCTGCCACAGATGCCGCACAGGAGAAGTCATCCTTACGGACAAGGATCGTCACATGCCGGGCAAATTTGGTCAAGAAGACGCTTTCCTCCGCCGCGGCATAGCCTCCGCCAACCACAAAGATTTCCTTGCCGGTAAAGAATTCACCGTCACAGGTGGCGCAGTAGGCAACGCCCCGGCCCTTGTGTTCCTCCTCACCCTTAAAACCAACCGTTCTGGGATGGGCACCAGTGGCAAGCAGGATACCAAAACAGCGATGTTCCCCCTGATTAGTGCGCACAGTCTTGATATCCCCAGAAAGGTCAAAGCCGATAGCCTCTGCCAGCATAAACTCTGCACCAAAAGATTCTGCCTGCTGCTGGATGGTGTCAGTCAGGGCTTTGCCGCTGGTTTTGGCAATACCAGGATAGTTAACTACCTCATGGGTGATGGAGATTTGACCACCGAACTGTTCTTTTTCCAAAACCAGTACCCGGTACTTTGCCCGGGCCAGATACAGGGCGGCGGTGAGCCCCGCAGGACCACCGCCAACCACAATCACATCGTACAGATTTTCCATCAAAGCTGACCGACCAGATCCAGACTGGGCTTCAGGGTTTCCGCGCCGGGTTTCCAGTTAGCTGGACAGACTTGGTCGCCGTGGGCATGGACAAACTGGCAAGCCTGCACCTTGCGCAGCAGTTCCTCGGCGTTCCGGCCCACGTTGCCGGCAGTCACCTCGTAGCCTACGATCTTACCTTCAGGATTAATAATAAAAGTACCACGCTCGGCAAGACCATCGGACTCGATCAGTACCTGAAAATCTCTGGAGATTGCGTGGGTAGGGTCTGCCAGCATGGGGTAATTGATCTTCTTGATCCGGTCGGATGCATCATGCCATGCCTTGTGGACAAAGTGGGTATCGGTGGATACGGAGTAGACCTCGCAGCCGATGGCCCGGAACTGCTCATACTTGTCCGCCAGATCTTCCAGTTCGGTGGGACAGACAAAGGTAAAGTCGGCAGGATAGAAGAAAAATACGCTCCACTTGCCTAAGATATCCTCCTTGGATACAAACTTGAAATCGTTCTCGTGGAACGCATAGGTGCGAAAATCGGAAATTTCCTTATTGATCATAGACATATTCAATTCCTCCAAAGATCGTGTTGATTGCAGAAAGCGTAGACTGCCCGGACTTCGTCCCCTTCGCAAAGAGCGAATTTTGCTCTCGGCTCGTCATCCGGATCTAGATGGGCATACTGGATCCCGTGCTCGGTTTCCAGGCAGATCCATTCGATATAGTGCTCCTGATTCATAGGATGTTCCACCAATCCCACTGTCACATGAACAACGTTGCCATCCAGCTCATAAACAGGAACATGCTTCTCTCCGGAAGCCTCTGTCGTACCCGGCTTGATCTCGTGCATTTTTTCACCACAGCACATAATCGGAACACCTGCGTCCCGAATCATGGCGACGATATTGCCGCAATGCTTGCAGATATAGAATTTCTGTTTCATAAACTCCCTCCTTCTAAGGAAAGTGTGCCCTTTTCCCGATCAATAATGCATGAAAAGCAGGGCATACTACCGGAAAAGGAAGTGGAAAAATGGAGTAAAGCAACGAATACAAAAAGGGATTCATCCCATACGCATTGGCTGCATTTCTGATTGGCATCGTGGGCGGATTTTCTACGGTTCTGGGGCCGTCCTTTGTGCAGGACATTGGCATTGCTTACAACAACACCACCTGGACAGCTCTGGCACAGGCCACGTCCACCGCCGCCTGTGCACCGATTCTGGGAAAAGTAGGCGATGTGATTGGGCGCAAAAGGACCCTGCTTCTTGGAATTGCCGTCTTTACATTGGGAAATGTGCTGTCAGCACTGGCAAATTCCCTCGTGTTTATGATGATAGCCCGATTCGTTGTGGGCATTGGTACTGCCGCTATGACCCCGGTGATCATGGCCTATATCGTCACGAGTTTTCCACCCAACCAAGTAGCAAAGGGGTTTTCTCTGTATATGCTGATTTCCAGCGCGTCGGTTATTTTCGGACCGACTCTGGGTGGCCTGATCATCTCCGCCTAGGTGCTGTGATCTTAGGTCCCTTGGCAGACCGGTTCGAACCCAAGCATGTGCTCACCGGCTCGCTGATCTTGACCGGCATTGGCTGCGGTATCCTGTTTTTATTCTCTGAAGCAACCTCTGTCCTGCTGCTGATGGCAAGTTTGGGTATTCTAGGATTTGGTCTGGGCGGCAACGGTACGATCTTTATGAAGGTAGCACTGTCCGGACTGCCGCAACAGGAAGCCGGGGCAGGAACAGGCACCTACGGCCTGTTCCGGGATCTCGCCGCGCCCTTCGGTGTTGCAGTGTTCGTGCCCCTGTTTACCAATCAGATTACAGGGCTGATCGCAAGCGGGGTATCCGAAGCGAATGCAGCAATTCACTCAATTCACCAACTTGCGATTGTTGAGCTGCTGTGCATTGCCGCCGGTATTGCAGCTGTACTCTTCCTTCCCAGAATTCGTAACAAAGGAGCATCCAAATGAGATTAAAGGATAAAGTCGTATTGATCACCGCATCTACCAGGGGTATCGGCCTTGCCTGCGTGAAAGCCTGTGCGAAGGAGGGTGCCACTGTTTATATGGCAGCACGCAATATGGAACGGGCACAGGAGATCGCGAGTATTTTGAACGCAGATGGTGGTAATGTAAACTGCGTATTCAACGATGCCACAAAGCCAGAAACTTTTTCTTCCATGGTCGAAGATGTGGTGAAGGGCGCAGGGCGTATTGACGTTCTGGTCAATAATTTCGGCACATCCAATCCCGGAAAGGATCTGGACTTTGCGCATACTGACACCAATGTGTTTTTGGATACCGTTAATCTGAATCTGCGAAGCGTCTTTATGGCAAGTCAAGCTGCTGCAAAGCATATGGCAGAACATGGCGGGGGGAGTATTATCAACATTTCCTCTGTAGGCGGCATTGTCCCCGATATCTCTCAGGTTGCTTACGGTACAAGCAAAGCGGCAATCAACTATCTTACCAAACTGATCGCCGTCCATGAGGCAAAGAATCATATTCGGTGCAATGCCGTGCTCCCGGGCATGACCGCCACGGAAGCGGTGGAAAAGAACCTGACGGAAGAATTCCGCAGTCTGTTCCTGCGGCATATTCCCCTTGGGCGAATGGGTCTGCCGGAGGAGATCGCTGCGGCGGTCGTATATCTCGCCAGCGACGAGTCCGCCTACACCACCGGCCAGATCCTCACCGTTTCCGGCGGTTTTGGCTTGGCGACGCCGGTCTACGGTGACCTGGCAGGCAGGAAATCCCGGCGGTAATCCTATAAGCAAAAGCAGTACGATCAGATCATCTCCGATCATACTGCTTTTATTGCATGCTTTTGGGGGATATTCAGCTTGGATATGATTCGTTGCCAATTTTGACTCTAAAAATGTTACTTGGCGCAATATATGAACTTACGTTCCACTAATATTAGGCCGCTTCATTGATTGGATTGCAGTTTTTCCAGCAGATAGAACCATCAACCCCTACACGCAAAGAATCAAGATTCACTACCATTGCATATAAAAAAGTTCTATTGTTTGAAAAGTATATGCGAGTGTTCTTACAGAACTTAAACCAATGCTTTGGGTAGCATGCGCGAGAAAATTAAAGAAAACGAGAGAAAAGAAAATCAGAGTTGCCAAATTCGACAACTCTGATAATGGTACGCCGGAAGGGACTCGAACCCCCGACCTACTGATTCGTAGTGCGATACATAGCGTAAAGTACCGTATTATATCGAACAGAAATATAAACTTTACTCCTGTTTTATGGTCATTTTCATAACGTATCGTATCACTACTCTTTGCGTCATTTCGCGGGTTGTGACCCAAAATTGACCCATAATTCTAAGGCCGCAAAAATAGCGATAGTTGTTTTTGGTAAATCGATCTTCTGCCCGTTTCCCATGTGCAAGGCCGTTTTGCCATGTTCCAAATAATGCGGATATCAGGTGATAAAATTCATCATCCGTCAGCCGCATTAACTGGTGCACGGCTTGTGAGGTGGCAAAACACCATGTCACTTCTCAGCGAGAAATATTCGCAGTACGGCCGGGGAAGGTCAGGCCGGAGGGGTGGACGGGAGGCCCTCCCCTTGTCTGTACCGGCTGTTCACTGGCTCAGGGGTATCGCAATAGCCTCCACACCACCGGGGACGTGTCAAGCCCGTCAAGGCTTCGTGGCGGCGTTATCCCGTTCCATAGTCTCAGATATAGCCCGGTTAATAAAGGCGTTCAGGCTTTCGCCCTGAGCCTCCGCGTGGGCCTGTATGACATCTTTCTTTCCTTTGGCTACCTTCGCTTCGATACGGTCATAGGTCTTTTTTACATAGTTTGCAGTAGCCCGCTGCTGTGCCTTCGATATAGCCACTGTGCTGCCTCCCTTCTGGACGGTATTGTGTGGGGTGGCTCACATACAAAGCCACCTTCTCCACCGTACCTGTATTATACCGCAAAAGTCTAGTGTCGTCAATATAGAATTGTGAATATATTATCGACACTATATTTGTGTAACATTCCATCTTGTAAATATAGTGTCGACAGTATATAATATAGCCATAGAGAGGGAGCGCAAGTTAAACCGTATCGCTCGACCCTGTATGAAATAAACGGTTTCGAAACGGTGACAGCCGGAGAGACGGCGAGACAAGGGAAGCCAACCGGGAGAAGGTGGGAGGTAGCAGACCACCAGAAAGCCGAAAGCGCCCACAAACTCAAGCCCATATACCTGTGATCCGGCACCAACCCCGGTACATGACAGCGAAGATAGCTTGAGGGCTGGCTCCCCACCAAAGACAAAGGAGGTTTCAAGTGGAAAGCAAAACAACAAACCCCGTGAAGGTTATCCGGCTCAAGTGCCTTGACTGCTGCTGTGGGAACAGCAACGAGGTGAAGGCGTGCCCCGCCACAGGATGCCCGCTGCATCCCTTCCGTGAGGGCAAAAACCCGTACCGAACCAAAAGGGAGTACACCGCAGAGCAAAAGGAGGCTATGGCTTCCGTTCTGAGACGAAACCGCCCCATTGCTAGCGGCACGAAATCAGAAAACTCAATCTCGGAGGGTTAGGATACCGCCAAACCAATAAAACCAGATTTCCGCGCGGCTGGTGCGTTTCTAGCCGCCACAATCAAAGGAGGCTATCACATGAAAAGGTACGATCTGAGCAGCATTATGAGGGCTGCATGGGGCATCTTCCGCAAGGGCGTTGCTTCCTTCTCCGTGGCTCTGAGGATGGCGTGGGCCAACGCCAAGACCCACAACGCAGCCAAGACCGCAGCCGGTATCACCGAGGAAACCCACACATGGTACGGCTGGAAGGAGCTGGGCTATGAGGTTATCCACGAGAGCAAGTGCCTGTATCAGGCTGTCATTGCAGACCCCGCCACCAAGAGCGGAACCCGCAAGACTTCCTATTTCGGCCTGTCTCAGGTTCAGCCCATCAGCGCATAAGAAAAGGCCCTTGCATCAGCCCGCCAAGACTTAGATGCAAAGAGCCTGACACCAACCCACAAAGGGGAGGCACCTATATTCTAGGCCAGCCTCCCCGCAATGTCAAGGAGGAATTAACATTGACCTGTACAAAGCGAATCTCAATGACCGGATTTCTCGTCCGCTACGTTGACCTGAGAGAGCCGAAACCCCGCACCGTCCATGAGAGCGTCTATGTGATGGAAAAGGACGCGCTGGCGGCTCTGGGGCTTATGGGGCTGAATGTGCTGGACTACATTACCACCAGCTATGAGCGTGGCGGCTACCATGTGATCGGCATTGCGCCCGCCAAGCCAAAGCGGGTTGCAGAGATTGACCTGTGCCAGCTCTGGGAGCAGTCGGCACCACCCGCCACCACTGGGGAAAGCGAGGACGCAGCCCAATGACCAACACCCAGAACGACACCTACTCCACCCTGTGGCGGATCGGCTCCGACCTCGACGATACCCATAGCAAGCTTGAGTATCTTCTGGATTTGCTCCAGATCTACGACGAACACTTTGACGATGATATGGATTTCATCAAAAAGCAAGATGGCCCCGTTTACAGATACATCCAAGAAAGGCTCAGTCTTCTGCAATCGCTCCTTTGGGTAGCAAGAGAATACCTTTTCAGTACAGCGGACGAACTGCAAGCACAGATCAATTCCGTCTATGATGAAGGACGCAAAGCGAAAGCGTGAATATACCCGCCACACTTCCAGCCCGGAGGCGTGGCGGTTTTGGCGTTCTGGGGAATGAACCCCTAGTTTTCCCTAGCAATGTAAGGTTTTGTAAGGTTCGCCGCGTGGCATCCTTCTAAGGTCGCGAAATGCGATGTTAGACCCCGTCGCGTTTCACTACATCCCAAGCCCTTTCTGACATTTTTGTCTGAAAGTCAGTCGGCATAGAAGACGAGAATCCGCCCGGGTAGCACCCGGACACTGCTTGCCACTATTGACAGGCACACCCCATACAGAAACAGGGACTATGTTTCCATAGCCCCTTCAAGGATCGGTTCTTTGGCAGGCGTGGCGTTCTCCTGCATCTCTCAGGGAAAATCCCTTGTCAGTACCAGCGGCGTGTGGTTGCCACGAAATTGACCACCTCAAAGCACCGATCTGCTGTGTATTATAGCATACCTGTCCGAAGATGTACAGATTTTTCTGAGGCATCAGGATACAGCAGAACAAATCATTGACAAAACCGCGTCACCGCGGTATACTGAACATACGAAGGGTGCTACCGGTAGACGGTGTTCCCCGTGGCGTTTACAAAGAAGCAACCGTTGTCTGGGGAGACGTGGCGGCTGCTTCTTTGCTTTTATCTATCCTGTTTGAACAGGGCGACAATCGCAACTATGAGCATACAGAATGTAAAAAGTTCCATCCATGTAACCATAGCGTATCACCCCCTTTTCTGCCGGGGGTGACAAAGAAGCTTCACCCCCAAAGTGAGGGGAAGCACCGCCTACCGTGGCGCGGTAGCACCACTGACAGAATAACCCACCTTTTTTCAAAAGTCAATAGTCAAGCCGGGAGCCGCCGCAATGGTAGCTCCCGGTTATTTCCGTCTGTGGCGGGTGCAGGAATCAGGACGGAAGGATTTCGCCGCCTTCTGGTGCTTCCTCTGGGTGTTCAGAATCCCAGATTGCAAAGTCCCTTCCCATCTTGAATCCCTGAATAAAGGATCCGTGCTCTGCCTCCTCCACCTGTTCAATCATCAGTTTTACCAGGCGGTCATTGGTCGACTGATCCAGTGGAAGGCTTTTTATGAAGTCGCTCAGCTGCTTGGCAATCTGAAAAAATTTCTCTGTCCGTTCCTTCTGCGGGATGGGCAAGTCAATGTGAATATAGATTTCATTGTCTTTCATACTGGTTATCCTTTCTGCAATACTGTGAATCTCTAGTTTTCTCTAGTAATTTCAGGTTTTATCAGGTTCACGCATACCCATACGCCGCCAGAAGCATTTGCTTTTCCTCCGGGGTCATGGCTGCCAGCCGTTCCTCCGCCCTCTGCGTGGCAATGTCAACGGCGTTCTGCTGTTTGGCCTGCTTCTCTGCCCGCCGCTGTTCTGCCCGTGTCCGGCGTTCTTCCTGAATCACCAGGTATCGCTCCTGCACAGACATTCCGCTGTGAGAAAAGGCTCCTGAGCCTGTACCGGCGTAGAAATTGAAGTCGTAGAACGAATACAGGGTGGCGGCGTTCTGTGGCCTCCTGAGAAACCGCAAGCCCTTGCATTCCATCTGACGCACCCGCTCAGCTCCTACACCCAGCAGCTGCCCACAGTCGGCAAGGGTCATATCCCGGTAGTACCGCAGCCGCAGTACCTCCCGGCAGTTGTCCGGCATGGCTGCAAGCATACGTTCCATGGTATCATGCAGCTGCTCCCGGTACTCCCGATCCTCCACGGCTTCCAGCACGGCGGCTGCTTTCCCGTCCGGGATGAACGCCCCATAATCCGCACTGTCTGTTTCATCGGATACCGGGGCATCCATGCTCAGGTAAAGCGTGTTCAGCGGTTCCAGGCGGCCCTGTTTTGTGTGAAAGCCTGTCAGCTCTGCAAACGCCTTTTTCAGGTAGTAGACATACCACGTCGAGAATGCGCCTTGCTCCGGCTGGAATGTCTCCACGGCATGAGCCAATGCGACATAGCCGGTCTGCATCAGGTCTTCCAATTCCACACCGCAGGAGCTGCCCCGAAGATCAAGAGCCGTCATGACCTGTTTGGCCTTCCAGCAGCATAGCCCCGCCACCTGCTCCCACAGCGCACCCATTCGCTCAGTGTCCCCGGCCTGAATCGCCGCCGTCAATTCCTCATTTGACATTTGAGCCGTCCTCCTGTATAATCAGCCTTGTCGTAACCCATATACCGAGGGCAGCTTCCGGCGTTCCGCTGGGGGCTGCTTCTTTTTATGCCCGTGGGGAATTTTTTCTACAAAGACCTCCCCTTGTGGTCGTTATTCCCCAGAGGGCCATACTTTTTTGACTACCCCCTGGGGGTATGGCATGACCATCTGTCAGAAAGATGGGCCCCCAAATCAGGGTGCCGCTCTTCGGCGCAACCTTAACATTTCTTAACAACTTCACAAGACCATAACACCCCATGGGGTGGCATTTTACCGCCCCATATGCAGAAAAGGCGGAGGTGGGGCGGGGTGCTTAACACCCCCGCCACAGCCGACGGCCTCTTTCTGCTGAATATTATTTCTCTTAGTCTAAGCTACATTCTCTTAGTAGCTTAGACTAGATTCCATTATATTCTATTCTCTTTGCTAGATTTGCTACCTTTTGCTAGAAATTGTAGCAAGTGCTAGCATTTGCTATCTATGGCTTCCGATTGCTACAGTTCGCTAGGGTGGTATATCTTCCAACCATCCAGCAGTCAGAATATCAAGTGCTTCCTTCCATTCTGCAACTTTGAATGCGCGGCCTTCAACGATCCATGTACTAGTGTCTATATCCCAACCATCAATCAGGCTATCAATGATACTGTTCACATCATCCCATCTGTGATGTAATCGAGGGTAAGCTGATATGAGATACGAAAAGGCTTTTTGAAAAACGTTCGGAGTTTTCGGCATACTGTTGTTGCCAAATCTCGCACTAATTATCTGTTCCCAATCCTTCCTAGACTGGATAGCCATACCCTCAAACTGCCATTTCGATTCGCTCAGGTGGTCATAAAATGACTCAATATCGTAGTCAGACACATCATCAGCATACTCATCAACAGCGTTTTTGAACTGCTTAAGCGTTGGTGGTTTGAACTTCTTTTCTTGATCCTGTTCCTTTCCCCCCGCTTTTGCCGCATTCTTAGCCTTTGCCGTGCCGCCTTTCTTGCCGCTCTCTGCACGTTTTGCGCATGTTTCGTCATAGCTGGCGCAAGCCCGATCCACCTTGTTTCTGTAGTCGGCATATGGAAACCGAATGTCTTTCGACACTTCCGCAACAGTTCCTGTCTGTAAGTAGTCCATGACAGCAACGAAAAGTTCCCCTATCTGCTCAGTGGTCAAATTCTCTTTCAGTACCTTCGCATCTTCCACCATCCACTTGAAATATACAAGTTTTCCCAAGTACCACACCTCACAGATCCACCCGGCGGATACCAGAGACAGCCGCCACCGTGGCGGGTGCATTGTCTGCGCCGTCCTCGCATTGCAGGAACCGCACAAGGTTTGGATAGAACAAAAGAGCCTTCTGCCCGACCTTCCGGGTGGGAACTGCTCCGATTCTGACCCAGTGGCGGAGGGTGTACTCAGAAACAGGCAGCCCGTCAGCCTTTGCCCGCTGCACCGCCTCTCTGATCGTCACAACATTGTTTGTCCCCATTGGTCATTCCTCCTTTACGATCTCGCTGACAGGCACGCCCAAGCCAATAGCAATCTTTCCAGCAGACACAACGGAACACGTCCCACGGCACATGATGGTGCTGATACTCTGCCGGGACAATCCACACTTTTCAGAAAGAATCGTCCGGGTCATTCCTTTTTCTGCAAGAATCAGTTTGATCTTGAGAGAGTCAATTTTCATTTGCTTTCCACCTTTCTGAACGATATTTCGTTTACATCAGAATTATAACCGATATATCACCATTTGTCAATATTGTAGTTGAAATTTCGTTCATTTTGTGATAGACTATCATTGAGGTGATTGATATGACCACTGCGCAAAGGATTGACTATATTTTGAAAGGCCGTGGAATGAGCCGCAGACAGCTTGCCATTGCTGCAAATATTCCTCCGTCCTCTTTGCAATCAGCTATGACAACAGGGAAAAGCATGACGATTGATATGCTGCTGTCTATCGCTGATGCCCTTGACGTTGACCCATATTCCCTCATGGATTTTGATTCTGCATCTGAGCGGCTTTGTGCCAGAATCAACGGGGAATTGCTCGACCGCCTACTACTAGCCTTTAATCTTTTGAACGATGTTGGACAGCAGAAAGCACTAGAACGGGTCGAAGAACTAGCCGAAATAGAAAAGTACAGAGAGAAGTAAAAGCGGGAGGTGTTATCACCTATGGCAACGATTGAGAAAATCACAGGCAAAGCCGGCGTTTCCTACCGCATCACCGTATCCGGCGGCTTTGACACCGCAGGAAAGCGCATCCGCCACAGAATGACATATAAGCCGGAACCCGGCATGACGGTCCGGCAGACAGAAAAGGCCGTCCAGAGAGCAGCAGCGGACTTTGAGCGCAGTATTGAGCAGGGCTATGCACTGGACAACCGGCAGACCTTTGCAGAATATGCCGCCTATGTAATCGACCTGAAGGAGCGAACCGGCACGAAGCACCGCACGGTGGCGGGCTATCGGCGGCTGCTTGAGCGGGCAAATCAGGCAATCGGGCACATGGCGGTACAGGATATCCGGGCAGTGCATCTGAACCGTTTTTACCAGAACCTTGCAGAATCCGGCATCCGGGAGACTGCCGCCCGGGCTATCCCAAGCGCAGACCTTCGGGCAGCTCTGAAAGAAAAGAAGCTGTCTATGGCGAAGGTGGCCCGGCTGGCCGGGGTGGCGGAATCCACGGTGAACGCTGCCGGGAAGGGGGAGGCCATTCTCAAGGAAAAGGCGGAACAGATCGCCAAGGCTGCAGGGATTCCATTTGAGAATCTGTTCACCGCAGACGAACGGGACGAACCCCTTTCCTCTACCTCCATCCTTGCTTACCACCGCTTTATTCACATCGTTCTGGCACAGGCGGAACGGGAAATGCTGGTGCCTTACAACGCCGCAGACAAGGCAACCCCGCCGCAAAAAGAAAAATCGGAGATTGGAACATTCCAAACCTCCGAACTGATCGCCATTCGTGACGCTGCCGCAAAGGAGCCTATCAAATGGCAAATGCTGATTCACTTGCTTATGATTACCGGGTGCCGCCGCGGTGAAATCGTGGGGCTGAAATGGGATCGTGTGAACTGGGCAGATTCTTCCATCCGTATTGACACCACGCTTTTGTACACCCCGGACAGTGGTGTGTATGAATCCACCACCAAAACAGGTGCAGACCGCACCATCAAGCTGCCAAAGGAAACCATGGAACTGCTCCGGCAGTACAAGGTATGGCAGCTGGAAACCCAGCTTGCAATGGGTGACCGCTGGAAGGATACGCCCTATGTATTCACCGGGGAATGTGGCGGCTGCATGGCCCCCGACACCCTCAGCGGCTACCTGACCCGGTTTGAGAAGAAATACAGCCTGCCCCACATCCACGCTCACAAGTTCCGCCACAGCATGGCATCTGTCCTGTACTTCTCAGGGGCCGACCCGGTGAGCATCTCCAAACGGCTTGGACACGCTCAGGTGAGCACCACCCAGAATATCTATTCCCACCTGATCGAACAGGCCGACACCCAGTCGGCAGAGCGCATAGCGGACGCTATTTTCCGCACGGAAAAGAAGCTGGGGTGACCCAAAATTTTGCAATTGACCCAAAATTGACCCAAAATCAAAAATCAGGCAAACGCAAACAAGTCCAAAAAGTACGAAAAAAGCCCGGAATCTTGACGATTCTGGGCTTTTTAGGTGGTACGCCGGAAGGGACTCGAACCCCCGACCTACTGATTCGTAGTCAGTCACTCTATCCAACTGAGCTACCGGCGCATATCCTAAGCGACTGAGATATAATAGCATACCGCTTTCAAAAAAGCAAGCCTTTTTTTCAAAAAAGCCAAATATTTTTCTGCCGCCCCTGAGCGGTTGACACAGCCCATGCTGGTATTGTAAAATAGCGAAAATGCGAAGGAGGCGGTATCGTGGCGGCAATTTGTAATCTGACCGGGCTGCCCGGGCTTCTGCTGCCCTGGTATGGGGAACACCGCCGCGATCTGCCCTGGCGGGCGGACCGGCAGCCCTACCATGTCTGGCTGTCGGAGATCATGCTCCAGCAGACCCGCGTGGAAGCGGTGAAGGGCTACTACATTCGTTTTCTGACCGCACTGCCGGACATTCCGGCGCTGGCCCGGTGCGATGACGAGGTGCTGCACAAGCTCTGGGAAGGGCTGGGGTATTACAGCCGGGTGCGGAATCTAAAAAAGGCCGCACAGGTCGTTATGGAGCGCTACGGCGGCGTGTTCCCGGAAAGCTACGCTGAGGTGCTTGCCCTGCCAGGCATCGGCGAATACACCGCCGGGGCCATCTGCTCCATCGCCTTCAATCAGCCCACCCCAGCAGTGGACGGAAACGTGCTCCGGGTCCTCGCCCGGCTGCTGGACGACCCCTCCCCCATCGACCTGCCGGAGACAAAGCGCCGGGTCACGCAGCTGCTTTCCGGGATCTATCCAAAAGAGGCGGGCGATTTCACCCAGGCCCTGATGGAGCTGGGCGCCACAGTCTGCGGCCCAAACCGGGCACCTGACTGTGAACACTGCCCCTGTAAGGGGATGTGCCTTGGCTTTCAGCGGGATACAGCGGCGTCCCTGCCGGTGAAATCCCCCAAAAAGGCCCGGCGGCAGGAGGACAGAACCGTATTTATTCTCAGCTGTGACGGATGCTTCGCCCTGGAAAAGCGCCCGGAAACAGGGCTTCTCGCCGGACTGTGGCAATTTCCCAATGTGTCCGGAAGGCTGGACACACAGGATGCGCTGGACGCGGTCAGCGCCATGGGGCTGCACCCCAGGGAAATTCTGCGGGAAACGGAGAAAACCCACATTTTTACCCATATTCAGTGGAATATGAAGGGCATCTATCTGGAAGTCGACGCGTGCGGCGGCAACTTCCAATGGCTTACGGAAAAAGAAATCAATTTGCAGGCGGCGCTGCCTACGGCGTTCCGCCAGTTTTGGGAGAGATAGAAATGTACGACTACCATATGCATTCCCGGGTATCCTTTGACGGGCACGACACAGGCCTTTCCATGGCCCGGGCAGCGGCGGACGCTGGGCTGAAGGAAATCTGCTTTACGGATCATATCGACTATGACCCCTTCGGTACCATGGGCAATATGGCCTTCGATACCGCTGCGTATAACGCCGAATATGATTCTCTGGAGGTTCCAGGGCTGAAGATTCGGCGAGGTATGGAATTCGGCATGACCCGGGATAACCTTGAACAGTTCCGTATTGACGTTTCTCGCCGGGAATTCGACTTTGTCCTTGGCTCCATTCATTTTGTGGATGGGCTGGATGTGTATATGCCCCCCTTCTGGGAGGGGAAAACCGTATTTCAGGCGGAGCGGCGGTGTCTGGAGGAAACGCTGGCCTGCGTGCAGGTGCACACGGACTATGATGTGCTGGCACACCTGACCTACATCGGCAAAACCATGGCCCATCCCTGCCCCCGGCCTGTGGCGTTTGACGACCACCGGGAGCTGATTGACGAAATCCTTCGCACGCTTGCGGATAAGGGCAAGGGTCTGGAGCTGAACACCAGCGGTCTTGACCGCTGCGGCGGGTATCTCCCCACGGCGGACTATTTCCGCCGGTTTAAGGAACTGGGCGGCGAGATCGTCACCGTGGGTTCGGATGCCCACCAGTGCGCCCGGGTGGGACAGTATTCCGCAGAGGCCTGTGAGCTTCTCAAAGACATTTTTGGATATGTGTGCACCTTTGAGGGAAGGAAACCGATATTTCACAGAATGTAAAGCTTGAAGTGTGGAGTGTGAAGTGTGGAGTGTGGAGTTGTGGTATCGCCTTCGGCGATCATTCAATTCATCCGCGAAGCGGATACCTTCTCTGACTCTCAACACTTAACTCCCCACTCCTCACTCTCCACTCTTCACCCCCAACTCTCCCCCCTCTTCACCCTCAACTCTCCCCCTCCCCTTGCATTTTTCTCTTAAATATGGTAAAATTCTGATACTAAGGCAGTCATTTGCGCTTATTTCAGAAAAAGGATGTGTAGACATAGAATGAAAAAGCTGAGCCGCGGCGCTTTTGAGGATATGAAGGGCTTCGTCCGGGTGGCGGAAACGCTGCTGGAAATCCTGATTCTCACGCTGGCCTACTATATTGTCTGGATGAAGGGCTACGATCTGGCCTATTTCGCCTATAAGGGCAAGTATGTGCTGATGGGCGTGTACGCCGTTCTCCTGTACGCCCTGTTCCTGAACTCCGAGTGCACCATGTTCGGTCAGCTCCACCGGGGCGATCTCATCATGGGGCAGATCATCTCCATCTGTCTGGTCAATGGCATCACCTACCTTCAGCTGTGCCTGATCGCCAACGGGATTCTGCCGCTGGCCCCCATGCTGGCGCTGACCGGTGCGGATATCGTCATCGCCATTGTGCTGATTCTGCTGTACACCAGCCTGTACCACCGGCTGTACGCGCCCCACGATATGCTTCTCATTTACGGTCACCGCCGGGGCGTGGAGCTGAAAATCAAAATGGACGCCCGAAAGGATAAGTACAACATCAGCGGTCTTATTTCCTCCGACGAGGGCTACGACAAGATCATTCAGGAAATCCCCAAGTATGACGCGGTGGTCATTAACGACGTGCCGGCCCAGCTGAGAAACGACCTGCTGAAATACTGCTACCGCTACCGGGTGCGAACCTACGTCTCCCCAAAGCTCACGGACATCATGCTCCGGGGCGCACGGAACATCACCCTGTTCGATACGCCCCTGCTTCTGGTCAAGGGCACCGGCCTGACTCCGGCGGAGCGGGTCGCCAAGCGGGCCATGGACATTCTCATCAGTGCCATCGTGCTGCTGATCTTGTCGCCGCTTATGCTTCTGATTGCCGCCGCCATCAAGCTGGAGGACGGCGGGCCCATATTCTTCCGGCAGAAGCGCCTGACCCGGCATGGGCGGGAATTTGACATTCTCAAGTTCCGCAGTATGGTGGTGGACGCAGAAAAGTACGCCGGGGCCGTGCTGGCGACGGACAATGACCCCCGGATCACCCGGGTGGGCCGGATTATCCGTCCCTTCCGCCTCGACGAGCTGCCCCAGCTAATCAACATTCTCAAGGGCGACATGAGCATCGTCGGCCCTAGGCCCGAGCGGAAGGTCATTGCCGACGAATACTGCAAGGACATCCCCGAATTTGCTTACCGGCTGAAGGTTCGGGGCGGTCTGACAGGCTACGCCCAGATCTATGGAAAATACAACACCAGCGCCTATGACAAGCTGCGGCTGGATTTAATGTATATCGAAAACTACTCGCTGCTTCTGGACATCAAGCTGATGATTCTGACCATCCGGATTCTGTTCAGCAAGGAAAGCACCGAAGGCGTAGACAAGGCAAAGGAAAACAAAAAACTGGCGGACGAGCTATTGAAGGAACTGGATCAGGATAACTGATATAACTGCCCCCATAACCTTCCCCCAGGGGGAAGGTTATTCCGCTTTTGTGACCGCCGTACCGTCAAGATGAAGGGAGTGCATCCTTATGAAAGAGCGAAAACCCAGCGGAAACAGCGTTTTACGCGTCGTATTTGTGGCGCTTTCCTTCCTGCTGCAGATTGTCTGGCTGCTGGCGCTGACTATCAAGCTCAACGCGTATTCCACAGCGCTGTCCGCCATGACTACGGTGCTCAGCCTTCTGGTGGTGCTGCGGCTCAACAGCAAGCACACCAACACCGCCATGAAGGTGCCCTGGATCATGCTGATTCTGGTGCTGCCGGTGATGGGACTGAGCCTGTACCTGCTGGTGGAAATACTGGGAGACCCCGGCGTCGGCAAGCGCCTGCGCGCCGTCCGGGAGGACATGAAGGACGAAATCCCCCAAAATGCTGACGCCGCTCTGGAGCATCTGGAGCAGACCGACCTGCCCTCTGCCAATCAGGCCCGGTATCTGTGGAACTGCACCCGGTGGCCTGTGTATGAAAACACCGCCGTCACCTTCTGCGCCGAGGCAAAGGACGCTTTCGAAGCCATGAAGGCCGATTTGGAAAAGGCGGAAACCTTCATCTTCATGGAGTATTTCATCGTGGAGGACAGCACCTGCTTCTGGGAAATCGAGGACATTCTTGTCCGCAAGCAAGCCCAGGGCGTGGAAGTCCGATTCCTATACGACGATATCGGCTCCGTGGGCAAGGTAAACATGATGTTCGCCAAACGGCTGTGTAAGGAGGGCATCGCCTGCCGCCCCTTCAACCCCGCCCTTCCCCTGCTGAACATTTTCCTGAACCACCGGGATCACCGGAAGATCACTGTCATTGACGGGAAGGTGGGCTTCACCGGGGGCTACAATCTGGCGGAGGAATACTTCGACCGGAAGCACCCCTACGGTCAGTGGAAGGACACGGGTCTGCGGCTGGAGGGCGAGGCTGTGCGCAGTCTTACCGCCGCGTTTCTGGAGCTGTGGAGCGTTCAGGCCCACCATACGGAAAATTACGGGCAGTATCTGGATATCGTCCATACCGTTCCCGCAAAGGGCTTTGTACAACCCTTCGCTGACAACCCCTTAGGACAGGAACGGGCGGCGGAGGAGGTTTACCTGAACCTCGTCTCCCAGTCCAACCGGCAGCTGTATTTCATGACGCCCTATCTCATCATCACCGATGAGATGAACCGCGCGCTGCGGCTTGCCGCCAAGCGGGGCGTGGACGTGCGTATCATCACCCCGGGCATTCCCGACAAGAAGCTGGTTTACGCCGTGACCCGCTCCTATTACGCCGCCCTTGCCGAGCAGGGGGTGCGGATTTATGAGTACACCCCCGGCTTCTGCCACGCCAAGCAGTGCCTGTGCGATGGGCGTATTGCCACGGTGGGCACCTCCAATCTGGACTACCGGAGCCTGTACCACCACTTTGAAAACAACGTGGTGCTCTACGGCTGTGACGCCATTGCTGACATTGCTGCGGATTTTGAGAATACATTCCCCCAGTGCCGGGAGGTCACGGAAAGCTACCGATCCGGACGGGGCGCCGTCCTGCGGACCTGGCAGTACATCCTGCGCCTGTTTGCCCCGCTGATGTAACCAGAAAAACGACCGTCTGCTATTTCAGCAGGCGGTCATTTCCTTCCATATTGTAACCGGAATCCCCTCTTCCCGGGCCAGTTTCAGTAGTTTCCCGTTTTCATCGTTCAGCTTTCCCAGTGGTGTGCCGGCGTCGATCACCGCCGCGCATTGCCGCAGCAGCCGGGCCGCCTGCGCAAAATGCGCAGCCGCCATTTCTTCAAAGGCCGGAACCGATACCACCGCGCTGCCCAGCGTCTGGGCCACCTGAAAATCTACATCATTTTCAAACAGGATTCCCGTAGCAAAGGGAATCCCCTTTTTTTGCAGTTCCCGGTACACCGGGATGCCAAAGCCTGCCCCGGCAATCACAAACACCCGGGGAGTTCCCTCGGGACGCGGCATCTCCACGCTGCCAAACAGCCGGTTGTAGCTGCCGGCTTCCATATCGTAGAGAGACTCGATGGCATGGCTTTGCAGCACCTGCTCCGGTGTACCATACGCGTCAATGGTCTCTCCTTTGACGCACAGCAGATAATCCGAGACTTTCGCGGCGAGGTCGATTTCGTGCAGCGACAGGATCACGGTAATTCCCTTTTCCCGGGCCATTTCCCGCAAGATGTCCAAAAGCTCAATTTTATAGCGGATATCCAGATAAGCCGTGGGCTCGTCCAGCACGATGACCTCCGGCTCCTGACACAGTGCCCGGGCCAGCAGAATCCTCTGCCGCTGCCCATCGGACAGGGCCGAGAAGTCCCGCTGGGCCAAGTCCAGCCCGTGGACCCGCTCCAGCGCCTCCTGAACTGCCGTCTTGTCTTCTTCTGTCAGGCGCCCAAAGAGGTTCGTATAGGGATAGCGGCCCATGGCAACGACCTCCGCGCAGGTGGTCAGCTCCGGGCGGATACGGTCGGTGAGCACCACGGCCACCTGCTTTGCCAGCTCCTTTGGCTGCCACTGCTGCAGGGTTTTTTCGCCCACAAACACCCTGCCGGAGATGGTCTGCAAATGCCGGGTGATGGACTTTAGGATGGTGGATTTTCCCGCGCCATTGGGGCCGATGAGGGTCAGGACTTTTCCCTTCTCCAGCCGGATGTTGATGTCATGGATCAGGATGCTTCCATCATAGCCCACCGCCAGATCTTCCGTCTTAAAATAGGGTTCCATGTCACACCTCCTGCCGTTTCCGCCGGATCATCATATATATCACCACAGGCGCGCCGAAGATGGAGGTCACGGTGCCGATGGCAAGCTCCGTGGGGGCGAACACCGTCCGGGCCAGCAGATCGCAGAACACGCAGAACACCGCCCCGCAGAAAAAGGAGGCGGGAATCACATAGGCGGGCTTGGAGGATTTCAGCAGGCTCCGGGTAATGTGGGGCACGGCGATGCCCACGAAAGAAATCGGTCCCGCCAGAGCCGTCACGCAGGCGGACAGCAGGCTGGACAGCAGAATCAGGACAACCCGGAAGGGCTTGACCCGAATGCCCATGCTCTGGGCGTAGCCCTCCCCCAAAGCATAGGCGGAAATGGGTTTGCACAGAGCCAGCGCCCCCAGAATCCCCGGCAGGCACAGTGCCGCCGACAGGCCCACATCCTCCCAGCTGGCCCCGGAGAAGGTGCCCATAGACCAGTTCGTTAAGTTCACCACATCGTGGTCGTCGGCAAAGGTGACACAGAAGTCCGTCACCGCGCCGCAGATATAGCCCACCATGATGCCGATGACCAGCAGCATGGACATGGAGTGAACCTTCTGGGAAAACAGCAGAACCACGGAGGTAATGAGCAGCGACCCGGCAAAGGCCGCCAGAATCAGCGTCACCGGACGGACGCTGCCTAAGAATTCCGCAAGGAAAATCAGAGTAATGCCCACCACCATTTTCGCGCCGGAGGAAATGCCCAGCACGAAGGGCCCCGCAATGGGGTTGCGGAAAAACACCTGCAGCAGATAGCCGGACACAGACAGCGCCCCGCCCAGAATCGCTGCCAGCAGCATCCGGGGAATGCGGATGCGGAACAGAATCTGGCTTTCCGTGGAGCTTCCCACGCCGTGACGCAGTCCGTCCCAAAGCATGGCATAGATCTCGCCGGGGCGGATGGAGACGGAGCCGATATTCACATTCAGCACCAGCGCCAGCAGAAGCAGGCCCCACAGCAGCGCCATGACGCCCCAGAACCTGCCCGGATTGCCCAGCCGCAGGGTTTCCGTGTTTTCTTTCATTCCCGATTTTCTCCCTTATTGCAGTCTATAGAGGAAGGGCAGCTGGGTAAGGCCGTCCGCCTCCCCGGAGAAGATTTTCCGGAAGCTCTGGATCATCTGGCCCAGCTGGGTGGTTTCCTGATACATATTTTTCTGAGTGCACCAGACGTTCCCGTTGCGCACCGCCTTGAACTGGGCCAGCAGCGCACTCTTTTCCAGCAGCTCCTCCATGGAGTGAATCTCGCCGCCGATGGTGCTGTTGTAAATGATATAGTCCGCGTCCTTGGCGGCGGCAAAGAACTGCTCCATCTCGATATTGACCGTAGAAGTTTTGGTTTCCCTGTCGCCAAGATCGCTGAAGACATACCTGCCCCCCGCCAGCTCCAGCATTTTGGTAACGTAGTCCCCGCTTTTTCGGGCCACCACGTATCCGGAAGAGCTGATGTGGAAAAACGCCACGGTTTTCTGGGGATTTTCCCCCTGTAAGGCATCGTTCAGGTAGGCCACCTGCTCGTTGAACAGCGCCTCGGCCCGGTCTTCCTCATTCAGCAGCGCGGCGTAGAGCTTCATCCACTCCGTGCGGCCCAAGGGGTGCTCCTCCATGCTGGACTGGTCGGTGAGCACCGCGATGCCCAGTTCCTCCAGCTTCTGCTTGACATCGGAGGCGTGACCGATCATCATGGACTCCACCGCCAGCGGACAGCTGTGGGACAGGAGCATTTCATAATCCGGCTCGCTGTACTTTCCGGCATAGAGGATTTTCCCTTCCTCCATGGCCTTGCGGGCATTGTCAATATACCAGCTCTCCGCCCGGGAGCCGGACAGGGTAATGGCATCCAGCCGGTTCAGGGCGTCAAACAGGCACATGGCGGAGGTCGCCGCCAGATAGATATTCTCAATGGGCTGGTACAGGGGCACCGCGTCCTTCGGTGCGGATGCCGGCACCTCACAGCCCTCGGGAACAACCAGAAATTTGCTGCCGTCCGCCAGAGAAATCAGCTTGTAGCCGCCGGAATAGTAGTCCACCTGAAACTGGGTGGCAAATTGCAGGGGCATGCTTCTCTCCGGCACCCAGTCGCTCTGGGGTGCCTCGGTTTGCGTCCCGGCACAGCCGGTGAGCAGCAGCGCCAGAACCAGCGCCCATAGGGTCAGTTTTTTCATTTCGCAGCCAGGCTGGCGCTGTCAAAATACAGCGTGTAGTCCACCAGATGGGGCTGGCTCATGGCGACGGTGGAGGCGCTGACCGCCAGAACCGTGTCCAGCGTTACGGGAATTTCGAAGGTGGAATTTCCCTCTGTCTGGATGGGATCATACTGGGTGCCGTCCACAATCATGTACTCATAGTTGGGGCTGCTCCATTCGATGGTGGCAGTGAGTGTCTTTCCGTCGGAGACAAGCTTTGCGGGAGAGGTGACGCCGGCACGACCGGAGCCGCCGGACAGAGCCACCTCACAGGTGTACGTCCCTTCCTGGGGAACCGGGTTCTGCACGCTGACCCGGTGATCATACCACACGCCCTTGGTGCCGATCAGGGCAAGGTCAAATTCTTGCCCCACAGAGGCCACCGGCACGTCAAAGCCGAATACCTCCTCGCTGAGGCCATCGGAATAGGTCACGGTGTCCACCGTGTGCTCCAGCAGCACCGCGCCGGGCTTCTGGGCATCCTCGGCAGTACCCACATAGAGATTCACAATGTTCGTGGAGCGCAGGCTCACGTGCAGGGTCTGCACGCCGCCGCTGACGGTCAGAGTTCCCTTGCCGTCACAGGCCTCGTTGGCCCGGAACATACTGCTGTCCGTCACGAAATCCACGGTATACACGCCGTCCGGAAGCACCCGGATGGTTTCTTCTTCGGGTTCCGTCTCCGCGGCCGTGGTGACGGGCACCGTTGCTTCCGTAACCTGCGCGGTAGTTGTCGCCGCCGTCTGGGCAGGCTCGGCAGCCGCGCCGCAGCCCGCCAGCAGCAGGCAGGCCAGCAATCCAGAAATCAGCTTCCTCATCTTGTTCATACTCCGTTCTCCTATTCCATGAAAATCTGCATCGTATGGGGTGCCATCTCCCGGAGGCGGATTCCCGCCTCCGGGACGGGATATTATCCGATCACAGCCCGGGTATGGGCAACATAGAGGTCCTGAACCTCCGCAATGCTGCCAAGGCCCGCAATCTGGGCAGTGACGCTGTCGAAGCTGCCATCAGCTTCAAACAGGCTCTTCCAGGAGTCCTCTTCGTCACCTGCCATGTCGTTGTTGGCATGGTCGCCGGCAACCACCATCAGGGGCCGCAGAATCACGTTCTTGTAGCCGGCGGCCTTCACGGCCTCGATGACCGCCTCGCAGGCAGTTTCCTCCGGCTCGCCCTCCACGGTGCCGACAAACACGTTGTCATAGCCCAGCTTACCCATCTGGGTCTGCATCTGGCTGTAGGTAACCTTCGCCACGTGGGCGGTGCCGTGGCCCATCAGCACGAAGGCCGTGCCCTCTTTGGCGGCAGCGGCAGCATCGGCGAAGCCGCCGTCCGCGGCGGTGTCCGCCACGATGGCTTTGGCAACCGCTTCCTTATCGGCATTGATGACGGCAGCGTCGGAACCGACCTCACCCAGCAGAGGCTCAGCAACGCGAATTGTTTCGATCTTATCCTTGTAGCCTTCCAGCGCCTCCATCATTTCGTCGTACTCCGCGCCGTGCATCAGGTGGGTCGGCTGCACAACCAGTTCCTTGACGCCGTTGGCAACCGCACGTTCCAACGCCTGATCCATGTTGTCGATGGCTTCGCCGTCCCGGGCCTGAATGTGGTTGATGATGATCTGGGCGGTAAAGGCCCGGCGCACGGACCAGTCGGGGAAGGCTGCCTGAATGGCGTCCTCGATGCTCTTGATATCCTGCACCCGGCTGTCATTGAAGGAGGTGCCGAAGCTGACCACCAGAATCTCCTTTTCGCCGATGCCGTCGGCATTGCGCGGATCATCCAGCGCGGCATTTCCCGTATCCCGCCCGAAGTAGTCGGGGTCGGCGTTGTCGCCCTCCACCAGCGCCTTCTGGGCATCGGTCAGCGCGTCCCAGCCGGCCTTGGCGGCAGCGCACTGAGCATCGGTATCAGCGGTGCGCTTCTGGACATAGATGGCATCAATCAGCTCCGCAACGGCATCGGCAGCTGCCTGATCGTCCACCACCGCTTCCGTGGCCGCCGGCTCCGATGCCTTTGTGGTCGCCGCGGTTTCCGCCACGGGAGCCGTCGCGGGCGCAGCCGTGCCGCCGCAGCCTGCCAGCATTGCCGCCGCCAGTACAGCGGCGATCCAGATACTTGTTTTCTTCCTGTTCATACGTGTTTCCTCCTTGTGTCTTCGCACAAAAATGATTTGAACGGAACACGGACAGGGAAATCCCCCGGACACGAATAAAAGAAGACCTTCCCACAGGAGGAAGGTCTGATTCAGGCTTGGTAATGCCCCGGAAGGGGGGCAAACTTCGGCGCGGCCAATTCCTCGTGACCCAGGCATTTTGCCCTGTACCAATGACAGGCAGGTTTCCTGACTTGCGGGTCGTCACAGCACCGCGCCTTCTCGCTTTGGCAATGGCATTGTGCAATGCTGCTCTCCGTTTACAGTGACGAGATCGTACAGGATTTACACCTGTTTCCCTATTACCCTCTGACACGCGGTCTGCGCGCCGGAGGCACCTGTCATTTTGCGTATTCAATTCTCCTTTATTGTAGCACACTCCCGGCAAAATGCAATCCCTATTTTCCTCCATCAAACGGGGAATGCATACAGCATTCCCCCGTTTTCCATTCTTTCGGATATGCCAAATTCGCTTCCTGTCAGCTCTTGCCGAATGATTCATAGCTTCCCTAGACCCCGACAGTTTCCTTCTGCATTTTCATCTCCGCCGCCTGCTCGGCCCGGGCGTTGACCTCCTCCGGGGAGCGGTAGGTGGGCACCACCTGCTTCAGCGCCCGGCGCACCGCTTCGTTGCTGCCGGTATCGACAGCGTTTTTCAGGGTTTCCAGCCGGCGCTCCAATTCTTCTCTGGGAAGAGGGGTGTCCTTCTCAATGAAAATCAGGCTGTTTTCGGTTTTGTCCAGCTCCTCGGTCTTCACCAGCAGCTCTTCATACAGCTTCTCGCCGGGACGCAGGCCCGTCTCCACAATCTGGATGCCGCTGACCCCGGACAGTCGGATCATACTCTCCGCCAAATCCAGAATCTTCACCGGCTGTCCCATGTCCAGCACGAACAGCTCGCCGTTTTTCGCCATGGCCCCGGATTCCAGCACCAGCTGGCTGGCCTCGGGAATGGTCATGAAGTAGCGGATGATCCGCTTGTCCGTCAGGGTGATGGGGCCGCCGCCCGCGATCTGCCGCTTGAACAGCGGAATGACAGACCCGGCGGAGCCAAGGACGTTTCCGAAGCGGGTAGAGCTGTAGGTGGCGGTGCCCCAGACGCTGGCGCTGCCCACAATCATCTCGCACATCCGTTTCGTCGCGCCCATGACGTTGGTGGGATTCACCGCCTTGTCCGTGGACACCATCATGAACCGGGCCACGCCGTATTCTTCGCACAAATCCACCAGATTTTTCGTACCGAACACGTTATTGTACACCGCTTCCACGCAGTTGCTCTCCATCAGAGGCACATGCTTGTGGGCTGCCGCGTTAATAACGATCTGGGGCCGGTAGGTCTCAAACACCCGCTCCAGCGCCTTGCGGTGGGTGATGGAGCAGATTTCAATTTGCAGATTCAGCTTGTCGCCGTAGGCGATCTTCAACTCCTGCTGTACGTCATAAGCCCCGTTTTCGTAGATATCCAGAATGATAATCTGCTTTGGGCCCATCTTTGCCAGCTGGCGGCACAGCTCGCTTCCGATGCTTCCGCCGCCGCCGGTAATCAGAATCACCTTATCCCGGTAGAAGGCGTCGGTTTTTTCATTGGCGATGGCAATGGGTTTGCGGAACAGCAGCTCCTCAATGTCAAAATCCCGCAGATACCGCTTTTTTTCTGCGGTCTGCATAATGGGGTAGTCATAGACCTTGATTTTGTAGCCCGCCTCGGAATAGGCGGCAAACAGCTCCCGCTTCTTTTCGTCGGACATATTGGGGATGGCGAAGACCACCTCCTGCACCTCGTGACGGCTCAGGGTCTCCAAGGTTGTTTCGTCCTCCATGAGCACAGGAATGCCGTGAATTTCCCGCCCGGCCTTCTCCTGGCTGACGTCGATAAAGCATCGGGGGAGGTAGGCGGCCGCAGGGTTGGCAAGCAGCTCCTCCGCCAATGTCACGCCCACCCGGCCCGCGCCGATGATGGCAATTTTGATTTTGTGCTCCGCCTCCCGGTTGGGGTGGATCAGCTCCTCCCCGGCGAAGATGCGAAGCAGCAGCCGAAGAAATTTGCCAAAGGCGGTATCCGCCGTGCCGCACTTGAAGCAGTAGCGGTAGATCATGCGGATGGCCAGCGCGCCCAGAAGATTCATGCTGGCGATGGACAGTAGTCTCGAGAAGGTGACCTTCTCGATGGACACAAACCGGGGCAGGGTCAGCTCAATGGCCAGCGTGGCGGCGAAGGCGATGGCGTCCACGATGAGGAGCCTTATGTAGCACTGGATGCCGCCGTAGCGCCAGATCTGCCGGTAGATGCTGCCGAAAATCCGGGCGGTGAACACGCACACAAAGGAAATCCCCGCGTGAAGGACGATGCCGTCAAGGGACAGCTCCTCATTGCTCCTGTAAAATACCAGCAGCAGCAGGTCAACCACGAACAGTATCAATATATCGTAGATGACCAGCTGCCACCGGGCGTTGAATTTCTTCATTTTTCTTGCTCCCTTATTTTGTTTCTGCGGATCCGCGCAGAAAGGCCCGCCGTTTTGCTTGCCTGTCTGCATCTGCTTTCCTGTCTTTGGCGCATATTATACTACGGTATTCCCTGTTCGTCAATCAAGCCGGATGGATTTGGAGGTTTTCTCCGGTTTTCAGGCCTCCCCATCCCCGGGAGCTGTCCGAAAAGAGGGAAAATCCCCGGTGTCGCTTGCTGATCCTGCCCATTCCGCGCCCCCTTTGCCAATTCTTGCGGCATCCGATGTGGTCTTTTCCAAATTCTTTATTGTATGAAGTGGTCGTCACAGATATATACTTGCGCCCCGCACAGTCACTTTGACCGTGCGGGGCATCCTATTCCGATTTTCGGCAGATCTATCTGCGAATGCTTTCAATAAATCTGAGGAAGTCCTTCCGGCTCCAGACCACGGGAACGGGATAGAGGGGGTTGGCCTCTTTTCTTGCCCAAGTGATCATCTGGTCAATATCCTCATCGCGAATCATGTCGAAGGAATCCGGCAGACCCATTTTCCTGTTGGTGTCCTCAATCCACCGGATGAACGCATTTGCCTTCTCCGCTTCATTTTCGCCGCCGATGCCGCAGACATCCGCCAGCTCTGCCAGCCGCTTATGGGCGGAAGCGCCATACTCCCGCATGACGTGGGGCAGCAGCACCGCCATGGCAAGCCCGTGGGCTACACCGTAAAGACCGCCCAGCGTGTGACCAACGGCGTGGACATAGCCCACACAGCCCCGGGTAAAGGCGCGGCCGGCGTAAAACGCGCCGCGCTGCATATTCTGACGGGCCTCCAGATTGGAACCATCCTCAAAAGCGGTCAAAATATTGTCATGAATCAGCTTCACCGCTTCCTTTGCCAGCTTATTTTCCAGCTTCGTGTTGTAGGTATGATTGGTATAGGCCTCAACCGCATGGGCCAGCGCGTCCATACCGGTGGTAGCGGTGGTGTAGGGCGGCAGGCCCACGGTCAGCTCCGGGTCCAGAACCGCGTATTTGGGGATCAGGAAGGGGTCGTTGATGGCAGCCTTCCGGTGGGTGGCAGAGTCGGTGATCACCGCCGCCACCGTGGTTTCGGAACCGGCGCCCGCAGTGGTGGGGATGGCCACAAAGGGCGGGATGGGCCAGTGCACCTTCAGCAGACCCTGAAGCTGGGACACCTTCTTCTTTGGGTGCACGGCTTTCGCGGCAATGCCCTTGGCGCAGTCAATCCGGGAGCCGCCACCCAGGGCCACAATGGCCTTGCAGCCGTTTTCTTTGTAGGTCCTGTAGCCCAGCTCCACATCGTCGCTGCTGGGATCGGGATGGTCGAAGGCCTGCACGGTGTAACGGATTCCCGCCGCGGCAAAGCCGTCCAGCAGGGGCTGTACCTGTCCCCGGCGCAGCATACCGGAGCCGGTGACTACCAGTACATCGTTGATATTCTTCTGCTTGAGGAAGCCGCCCAATTCTTTGATTTTTCCCGGCCCCTCCAGATATGTGGGCATCCGATAGCCCATAAAGTAGTTGCCGATTTTCAGAACAGCCTGAAAGGTTCTGCACCAGATGACCTCTAACGTATCAGACATTGACATAAGTTTCCCTCCTATCCGCCGGCGACGGGAGGCAGAAGCTGCACCACATCGCCATCTGCCAGTTTTGTTCTTCTGCTGCTCACTTTTCCGTTGACCAGAAGGACGCAGCTTTCCAGGTCCTTCTTTGTAATCCGGTCTACCTTCTCAGGCAGCCGGGTATACAGCTCCGCCACAGTTGCCGCTTCCAGGTCAAGCTCCCGGATTCCGGAATCCAGCCGGAGCAGGCCGTACAATTTCACTGTAATCATTTGATTTTCAGCCGCCGCAGCTGTCTCTCAGTGGGAATGCCATTGTGATCCCAGCCCCGGGCCTGATAATAGGTCTTTTTCATTGTTTCCAGCGGAATTTTGGTTTTGGGGTTATTGGGGTCCTGAGGCACGTCGGTAAGCCGCTTGGGCAGCTTGTCGTTGGCGGCGCTGATGCCGAATTTTGTGTTGATATAGCGTTCCATGGTATAGCCCCGTTCGCCGATTTCCAGATAGCGCCCAAAATTCATCTTCATTCCCACCGCCAGTTCGATCATCTTCGTATGCTGGAAAATGGGCAGGTGAATCGCGGCAATTCTGGGGCATTTGTTGATGAGCCTGACTGCCCAGCCGATGTGCGGTGCGGCGGCGTTCACGGCCTTGGTGAGGATGCCGTTGGGTTTGGTCAGCAAAAACCCGGGGAAGAAGGCGTAGGAGGTGAACAGGCACTGCCCCGAAGCGGAAATGGTTTCCATCAGATCCTGAAAGGTCATGGTGAGATCCGCTTTCGCCTTGGGCGTCTGGGAGTCCATATGCAGCCCCAGTCCCTCCATGATGACCAGGTAGCCGCCGTTCAAGTGGCAGCCGCCCCGGTTGGACACGGCATAGCCAAGGCCCTGTCCCACCGCCCGGCGGGGCTCATAGGCCGCCAGCTCCAGCCCCTTGGACTGCATGGCAAATTCCTTGCCGCCGTATTTGTCAGACAGCCGTTTACTGCCCTCGGCCAGTTCGTCTCCAATCCCCCGGCGGTAGGCGATGCCCTCGAAAACTTCCGACAGATTGTCGGTTTTCCCAAATTCCAGGCCGTTGTCCCACAGTCCCTTCTCGTTTGCCTCCATGGCCCATGCGATGGTGTTGGCAGCAGAGATGGTGTCCATGCCCAGTTCGTCCAGCTCATCGTTCCAGTCCAGAATCTTCTGGAGGTCATTGTTGCAGATATTGCCGCCCAGCAGGCCCAGAGTTTCCAGTTCCGGGCCTTTGACGGCTTTTCCCTGCACCCGGACAGTGCGGGCGCACCGGATGGGGCAGGTCAGGCAGCCCTTGTTGGTGATGTTATACTCCTCTGCCAGAGTTTCGCCGCTTACTTTGTCAAAGTCCGCGAACTGACCTTCGGAATAGTTTTTCGTGGAAAGAATCCCCAGCATCTGCATGGAACTGACCAGTCCGGCAGTGCCCAGCCGGGGCAGCTGCTCACCCGTCAGAGGGTGCTTCTGGAGATATGTAATCCATTTTTTGCACCATGCCGCTGTCTTTTCCTTGTCGTGGATGGGAATGGTTTTGGTGCCGCTGGCGGTGATTGCCTTCAGATTCTTCCAGCCCAGCACGGCGCCCAGTCCGGTACGTCCGGCGGCCCGCTCGTCGCTGATGATGCCGGCGTACTTGACAAGGTTCTCTCCGGCGGGGCCAATGCACAGCTTGCCGAATTTCTTCTTGCCGACCAGCTTCGTCAGCGTTTCCTGACACTGGCCCACCTTCATACCCCACAATTCGTCCGCGTCGTGGAACAGGAACTGGTCTTCGTCGATTTCCAGCCAGCGGTGGGAGCGGCACTTCCCCTTCAGAATCAGCGCGTCGTAGCCCGCCTTTTTCAGGTGAAAGCCAAAGCTTCCGCCGCAGTTGGAGGAAGCCAGAATACCGGTCTGGGGTGACAGGGCGGAAATATCAAACCGGGCAGAGCTGGGCGCGCCGGTGCCTGTCAGGGGACCGGTGGCGATGACCACCCAGTTTTCCTCGGAAAAGGGCTTCTCCTTACCGGTCAGATGGTCGCATAAAATACGGGCCGCCATGATTTTACCACCCAGATAAAGTTCCCTGCGTTCATCGCTCCATGGGTACTCCCGGACCGTCTCGGTGGTCAGATCCACTTCCATGATTTTTCCCATATAGCCGGAATATTTCGATTCCATAGGCGTTCGCCTCCTTTTGTTTTTATTATATACGAAACCTGCACAAGATTCAACCGTTATCCATAATATTCCCTTGTTAAATATACACAATCCTGTGTTACATGAGTGTTTCGTTGCTGCCGATACCGCCTGTCAAAGCAAGCCGGGCCGTGAATCCTGATTCGAATTGTTGTGTCGCCAGAACCTTCCTGTTTTTTCCCACTGAAAAGCAAGTTCGGTCATACTCCTTTGTCCGGGTTCAACACCCTGAACCAGGAACCCTTGCTGTCAATCCGTCCCGCCCTTTTCAGTTTTCCGATTTCTACCGACATGGCGCTGCGTTCCACTCCCAGGTAGTCTGCCAGTGCCTGCCGGTCATATGGAATTACAAACTCCGGACTCCCCTGCTGCTTTGCCTGATCCAGAAGAAACGCCATTAGCTTTTCCCGGGTGGTCTTCTGGGACATGCAGCGGATTTTCCGGGTCAGCGTCAGATTCTTTTGCGCAATGCCCTGTAAAAGATTGTGTACCAAACGGCCGTGAAAGGAACAGGCATGGGGGCAGCCGTTCAAAATCCGCTGGCAATCCAGAAATAGTACAGTGCTTGCCTGCAAGGCGATGGCACTGACCGGCAGGGTGTCCAGTCCGGCACAGGCGAAGGCCTCCGCAAACAGCCCGCCGGGAGAAACCACCGTCAGCACGCTGCGGTTTCCGTAGTAGTCATCCCGGACGACCTGTACCGCGCCGGATAGAACCACCCCCACAAACCGAGCTGGTTCCCCCTCCAGAAGCACCGGATTTCCTTTTGGGATTGCGGAGATTTTTCCGTCCAGACAGCGAAGCATTTCCGTCATTTCCGGCTGCGTAATTCCCACGAACAGAGGACATTGAGACAAAACATCAAAATATGCTTCCATAAATTCTCCTTTGTTTGAATTCCAACATACGTTTTTTCAACAGTATAGTAAACTCAGGCTGTAAAGTCAAGAAAACAGGAGGAATCGAATATGATTCGCAGAATTATCGAAATTGACCAAGACAAATGCAACGGCTGCGGAGCCTGCAGCGATGCCTGCCATGAGGGCGCTATCGCCATGGTGGACGGCAAAGCGAAGCTGATGCGGGACGACTATTGCGATGGCCTCGGGGATTGTCTCCCAGTCTGCCCCACAGGCGCAATCACCTTTGTGGAGCGGGAGGCTGCAGCCTATGATGAAGCTGCTGTTCTGGAATCGAAGAAAAAGCAGGAAGAAAAGCTGCCCTGCGGCTGCCCCGGCTCCGCCGCAAAAGCTATCCGGCGGCAGGATTTCCCGGCGGAAGCCGGTGTGCACCGGCAGTCCCAGCTGCGCCAGTGGCCGGTTCAGATCAAGCTGGCTCCGGTGAACGCCCCGTGGTTTGATGGGGCAAAACTTCTGGTAGCTGCCGACTGCACCGCTTACGCCTATGCTGGTTTCCATCAGGATTTTATCAAAGGCCGTATCACTCTGGTGGGCTGTCCCAAGCTGGATTGCGTGGATTATTCCGAAAAACTCGCCGATATTTTGAAAAACAACGATATCCGCAGTGTTACCGTGGTGCGGATGGAGGTGCCTTGCTGCGGCGGCATTGAAAACGCCGTAAGAAAGGCGCTGCAGGCCAGCGGCAAATTTCTTCCGTGGAATGTGGTGACCATTTCCACCGATGGCCGCGTTCTGGACAGAGTATAACCCATCAGGAGAAAGCATAATAACCGCCCGGTGCTCCCGGGCGGTTTGATACTGATATTCAATGGAAAACTTCCATTCGCAAGAATTGAAGTCTTTTCTATATGAAGATCACAATGAGATGGGTTCCTTGATTTTCTATTCCGATAATCATGGAAACGACAACGCCGTCAGGCGGTGTTGCCTTAAATGATTTATCAAGAAAGAGTATGAGAAAGCCAGTCTGTGCTGCGCAATGACAGCGTATAAGGATGCTCCCAGTCCTCGGTATCGTAGAACAGAGCCGTCTTTTCCTGCTGGTCGTACACCCAGCTCCAGCAGGTCAGCTCTCCGCCGTTTTCTCCGGGGAAGTTGCTCTGAGCCGCAGCCGCCAGGGCAGCGCGTACCTGCTCGGGCGTCATCACGCCGTCCGAGGTCTGCCGCAGAGCGGTGAGTGTGTCAAAGCGGACATAGGACTGCCCGCTGCCGGAGGTGCCGTCATCCTGATGGAGATAGAAATTCGTGACCACCGGCGTATCCGTGACCATCATCTCGCCGTTCACCCACTCCACAGCCACGCTCCGGCCTGCGGCATCGGAAATGGAGAGGTGATGGGCCGCACCGATTGAAAAGTGCATATCGTACTGCGAAAGCAGTTCCAGCGCCTCCTCCACTGTGGCGGCCTTGTCCAGCAGGAGCCGAATGGCGGAGGTCGTTGTCAAGTCGGGCTTTTCGGTATCCTGATCCACGGCCTGTCCATGGCTCACCATCAGGTCTGCCACACACAGCCCTTTTTCGTTCATACCGTCCAGCGGGACGTAGGCCGCCGCCAAGGAAATATATTTACCCCCAAGGCTTCCGTCGGGTTTCCAGTTTTCGCCAAAGCCCAGAAAATCCAGACAGCAGGTGGATACCGACGCATAGCCGTTCTGGGGAACAGTGTGGATCAGCATGGTATCGCAGTCCTGCCAATCGAAATTTCGTCCAAACAGAGGGGCTCCATCAGGACTTTTTACCGCCAGTGTGGAGCAGCCGTACTTTCCGCCCGCGGTGGAGGTATCCGGCTTCCAAAAGCCGTGGGACAGGTATGCGGCCAGATAGTTGCCCATTTCTGCGTCACTGCTCGCGCCGCCCTGGGCCAAAAAATCATCAAAGCCGTAATCGCCCCGGTATTCCATGGACCAAAGGCCGTCATCCAGCTTTTGAACGGTCAGTGCCGCCTGAAGCTGGGTACCAAACATCACCCACGCCGTCAGCAATACCGTCAGCAATGCTGCCGCCAGGACGAGCAGTACTACGCCTATCCTGCGATGCCTCGTGGAAGAAGGCGAGGCTTCCTTGTTTCGAAAGTAAAAATGTGTATTCATGTTTCCGTCCTTTCCAATATCTTCCGCGTCCATCTCTGACAACCCAAGTGGTATTATTCTATTTTTCAAAAGCATAGGGTCTGGCATCCAGCTTTTCCCGGCAGCCCAGCTTTTTGGCAATATTCCCCATAAAAAACCGGGAAATGTGCTTCCCCACCAGATTGTAAAGCCGAATCTGCTTTTCCGGCATATACTCCGGTGCGGCGAAAACATCCACTGCGGACTTTTCAAAGCAGCCGGTTCCGGCAAAGGTGCGTCCCATTTCCGTAAAGGGTGCGAGCATCTTCTCCCGGCTCTTCTCATCTACCAGGCTGGTTCCGAACATATCACCTTTGATCAGGGTTCCAGCATAGTCGCAGCCCAGTTGGGCAGGAAGCTTTTCCAGAAACGCTTCGCAGCAGCGGCTCTGGCTCGCTTCCGGGAAACCGCCCTGAATCAGAAATGCCAGCTTTGTACCGGGCGTTTGCTTTGGACTCAGCCCGGACAGGAATTCCAGCAGAATTCCGGGGATATTCTCCACATACAGAGGGAATGCAATCAGAATATGGTCATTTTGCGCGAAAGCCTGTGCCGCCCGCTTCCACTGTCTGCGGTCAGACAGATACCAGCTTTCGGTGGTGTTGCCTTTTTCCTCAAAGCCCTTCTGGAAAGCGGAGATGACCTTGGCGGTGTTGCTTTTGGATTGCGGTCTGGTTGCACCGCTGATGATGACTAAATGCATGAAAGTACCTCCCCGGCATTGGAGATGGGATAAGCGCCCAGGCTTTCCCCTCCGAAATTCAGCGTGACCCGTTCCATCCAGCGGTTCAGATATGCTCTGTCTGCCGCGCCGGCGTACAGCAAGCCAAAGCGGAGCTTCTTGTCATAGCGGGGCACATGGCGGCACTGGCCGTCTACGATGTGGATGTACATGGTCGCCAAGGGCAGCATCCGGTCAACGATATTCTTCATTCGGTAATCCACGAAATTCAGCGCCGTACCGGACAGAAACACAACCGCATCATATTGAAGATACGCTTTCAGAAGCTCCTCATAGCCGTCCTTCACGGCGCAGACACCCGGCGTCACCAGCCAGCAGGCGTTGCAGCCGATGCAGGGACGCAGGTTTTTCTCGTAGGTGTGAATCACCCGCACTTCTTCCGCCCCGCCCCGCAGAACCTCCAGCGCGGGGGAAACCGCGGGAGCATTCTCCGGCAGTGTGTTGATGATCAATAGCTTTTTCATTCTGATGTTCCTCCTTTACGCCGCCCCAGATAGCGGAATACACGCCGCTGGTATTCCAGATACTCCTCGCCAAAGGCAGCGGTCAGATAGCGCTCCTCCTGCAAAATCTGACAATGCAGCATGGCAACGGCAAAGGCTGTAAACGCTGCCGTCAGCAGATTGCAATACAGGAACAGCACGCCGACATACTGCAAATCAAAGCCCAGAAATGCCGGATTGCGGCTAAACGCATAAATTCCGCCCGTCACAAGTTCCGTTCTGTCTTTGTCCGGGATTCCAGCCCGCCAGCTGTCCTTCATGCACAGGACAGAAAGCAAAAAGATCAGATCGCCCAGCATACCGATGCAGAACCCGGTAAAGCGGGCGTTTGCCGGCAGATGACTCCACGCAAACCCGATGGACAGCAGCTGCGCGGGGATAATGCCCACAGTGGCAATTCCCATCAGCGTTTCCACTGAATGGAACTGTAGGTTCTTATTGCGTCCGAGCTGCATGGTCCGGATGCCGCGGCGCTTCTGTTTCCATATTTTGATAAAATAAATACCATAAAACACCGCCAACACCAGCAATGCCATCAGTCGATAGGGTGCGGATTCTTCCAATGGTGCCTTTATCATTTCCTGTTCCTTTCTATCTTTACCCGTGATAATCGCCTGTTGCGGAGTTTACCGTGACGAAGGGAACGATTTCGCCGCCCACCTCCACATAAACCTGATAGATGCCGTCTCCCAGATCCTCATAGTATTCCGGCAGCACCCCATAGTTATCAAACAGGCTCTGGGCAAGTTCCGCTTTCCACGCTTCGTCCTCAGAAGCTTTCTCCCAATTGGCCGGGACAGTTTCGGTGGTTTCCGGAACCGTCTGCGGCTCGGTTTCCTGTGTGGCAGCCACCGATTCGGTTGCCACAGCCGGGGGCTGTGTTCCCCTGCAGGCTGGTAAAGTAACCAGCAGGATGGCTGCAAGTACGACGAATAAAGATGCTTTGTATTTCATCTTGGTTTTCTCCTTGTTTTCATGAATTAGATGTTTGCTATTCGCTTCTTCCCTTTTATCCGCAGCAGCTTACACCCTATATTCTACAGGCGTATTCCGGCTGCATATAGGCAGTTTTTGCATCAGTATGTGTCCGTTTTATAGATACTTTCTTTATCTTCTGGCACGGTTGTACAGAAACGCCGCCAATACCCAAGCGCAGAGGACCGTTATGTCGCTGGCAGAATATTTTTTATTGTGCTTATCGGTTTTCGTCAGCAAAACGGCAAACTGTAACTGAAGTTGAAAATTGAAAGTTGACAGTTGAAAGTTGTGGTATCCCTTCGGGATGATTCAAAATAGCCCGACAAATCTTGGCCACGATACATTTGCAAGAGAATGTCTGGTTTTTGAGACATAATGATTCAATTGTCCCGTAGGGACTCCTTTACTTTCAACTTTCCACTTTCAACTGTCAACTCTGACAATGGCACAATATCTGTCTGCTGAGTAAAGCCGATAAGCACATTTTTTATTGACCCCCGCAGTGATGGCACCGCGTCCTGTTTCGTATCCCTCAATGATTACTTAATGGCAAAAATGTTTATTGAGGACAATACGAATAAGATCATCATTGCCAGCGATCTGCGGGAACGCCTTAAGTTCTATAGGCCGGGGGCTATGGGAAATTATTCTACCGCTTTCAGCATTGAATTGAAAAAGAAGGATTCCGACTTGCTTTCCGTGGCTCAGAGCGTGCATGAACTTGTACAGAAAAAATGAAGAAACTGAGTGATTTGTATTTGGTCGTAAATTGCAAGTTCAAGTTAGACACCCAGCGGTAGAAAAATGAGCTCCATCTTAGCCACAGTTTTGGTTGAAGCGTTAGATTCAACCAAAATTGGGGCTGCCGCAGCCGCTCAGGCTGCGCAAACAATGTCAAGGAATGCTTCAAAGAGTTCTTCCGGAGTACAGTACCCCAGATTCTTCCTCGGTAGGCTGTTAAGGGCATCTGCTGCCCAGAGGAT
>JAXEXE010000062.1:0-27024 GCA_034113565.1 Faecousia sp. | reverse complement strand
CTTGGCAGGCTGGGCACCGAAGCCCAGAAAACCGGCCTTGGCCTGCTGCAGCACCATGACGGACACGCTGTCCCGATCCAGACCCAGCTGGTTCAGAGCGGCCTCAATGGCAAGGTCGATGGTTTTTCCGGTGGATACAATGGTCTTTTCCATGGTTTATTCCTCCGTTGCGCTGTAGCGGTTGGGGTCATAATTGCGGCCCTTGCAGAAGGGACGGCTGGGAATGCCGGACATACAGGATTCCTCCTCGTCCTCCTCGTCCGCAATGCCCTTCCGGGCGGCGTACTCCTTGGCAGCGGCAGCCCGGGCGGCCTGCTCCTGCTCCTTCTGCTGCTTCTGCAGCTTCTTCTTGCTGGTGTTGGCAGTGATGCCGTCGGGGTTGGCGGCCCGGCGTTCAGCACGGATGCGCTCCTTCTCGGCCTCAATCCGCTCCTCCTCCAGCGCCTTCTGGAGCCGGACGGCATCCTCGGCGTCGTAGATCTTGCGGTAGTGGTTGGTCATGATGGGGTCAGTGATCATGCGGAACACGCCGCCGATGAACCAGTACAGGGACAGGCCCGCGGACAGGGTGAAGCCAATCCACAGGGACATCAGGGGCATCATCCACATCATGACCTGATTGGTCTGGGCAGTCTGGGAATTCTTGGCGGTTTCCGCGTCCTGAATGCCCTTTTCATTGGTGATGACGGAGTCGTTGGTCTTCTGGCTGATCCACATCTGCAGCACCTGAGAACCGGCGGACAGGCAGGGAATCAGGAACGCGCCGATATGGGCCCAGTTCCAGACCCAGGTGGAGCTGAAAATGTTAAACTGGGGCACAGCGCCCAGATTGATGCCCAGGAAATTGAAGTTGATACCGGCCAGAGTGACGTCCTTGATGGCGGGAATGGCGGCCTTCAGCTGCTCGGCGTACATGGGGATGGCCTGGGCGGCAGAGATTTCATCGTAGTAGCTGTTCTTGGTGAAGATCTCGGGAGCGATTTCCTTCAGAACGCGGATGATCTCGGTGACCGTCTCCTGAGATTCCATCAGAATATAGGTGATGGGCTGACGGATAACGGCGTACAGAGGAATCAGAATCAGCATGGGAATGAAGCTCCACAGGCAGCCGCCGGTCATGGACACGCCTTCGTCCTGATACAGCTTCTGGGTCAGCTCATTCTGCTTCTGGGGGTCGTTGGGGTAGCGGCGCTGAATGTCCTGAATCTTGGGGGTCAGACGGGACATACCCATCATGCCCTTTTTTGCCTTGGCGTTGATGGGGGTCAGAATGGCCTGCACCGCCAGAGCAAAGATAATCAGGGCAACACCATAGTTGTTGGTTGCGTGGTACAGAAGAGACAGCAGCCAGCCAAAGGGAACGGTGATGATGTTGCTGAGTTTGAATGCAAGAATCATTGGCTTTCCTCCTTAGAGAATGTGGGCAAACAGGGGTCAAGGAACGGGGTCGTAGATATCCCCTTTGTAGAAGGGATTGCAGCGCAGGAAACGCTTCAGGGCGAGAAAACCGCCCTTCCATGCCCCGTACTTGCCAATTGCTTCCATGGCGTAGGCGCTGCAGGTAGGCCGAAACCGGCACCGTGCCGGAAAAAACGGGGAAATACTGCGCTGATAAAAGCGAATGAGAGACAACAGAATGACTTTCATGACAATTCATCCTCCCGGAGGATGCCCGCTTTTTTCGCCAGCGTCAGATAGCTTTTCACAAGCTGGGAAAACTCGGCATCCACCGCCTTGCTCCTGGCAACCACCACAATGTCCCAGCCGGGACGGAATTTCTCTTCACTCAGCCGGTAGACCTCCCGCAGCCGGCGGCGGGTGCGGTTGCGCACATGGGCCTTGCCCAGCTTTTTGCTGACGGTGATGCCTACCCGGTTTTCCGGGGTGCGGTTTTTCCGGGCGTAGAGCACCAGATAGGCGTCCGCAAAGCCGGAGGTGTGGTACAGGCGGCGAAAAATGTGATTGAGTTTCAGACTGATCGAATACTTCATGAAATCATCCCTGTATTACTAAAAAGGGAGCGGGGCGAATGCTCCATTCACCCCGCTGTAGCTCCCGTTTCGCTCTGTAGGCGCTATTCCGTTTCTATCGTATCGACCCACGGACAGGCGCATCAGGCGGACAGAACCTTGCGGCCCTTTGCACGGCGGCGGGCCAGAACCTTACGGCCGTTGGAAGTAGCCATTCTCTGACGGAAACCGTGAACCTTGGAACGATGGCGGCGGCTGGGCTGGTAGGTACGCTTCATAACACTTACACCTCCTGTCAAATTCAATATGCTCAACAGTCAAAATTGACCGCAGCAACACAAAATTACATGACCTTCATAGTCACGCCAGATCATTATAACCGAAAAAAACGGTTTGGTCAATATTTATTTCCCAATTTTGCGGATTTTCAGATTGGGCCCAGGGAAGGACCCGTCCAGCTTGCTCAGAACCCGGCGGTAATCCTCGGAACCCACCGCCATGGGGGTAGGCTGATAGTTGTTGATGTTCGGCTCGGAGCTGATGCGGCAGGGGATGATTTTCAGGCTTCCCAGAGATATTTTGCCCTCCGGCGTACGGATGACCTCCTGCTGAAGCAGGGTGGTGTCAAAATCCTCGGGTTTGGTATTTCCGCCGAAGCAGAAGTTGCCCATGGAATAGTAGATAATGCCGCCCGCGTATTCCTCAATGGGCTGAAGCACATGGGGATGGCTGCCCCACACGATGTCCGCTCCGGCGTCAATGGCGGCGTGGGCGATATCGATTTGCTGCCGGGTGGGACGGTAGCTGCCCTCTACGCCCCAGTGGGGCGCGACAATCACCAACTCCGCACCCTGCTCCCGCAGGGAGGCAATTTCCGCTTTCATGTCGGCGACATCCAGATGGTAGTAAACCATGCCGTAGATGCCGACCGTCAGGCCGCAGTCCAGCGCGATCAGCGTGCCGCTGTCCCGCTGGGCATAGGGAATGCCCGCGTCTTCCAGTACAGCCCGGGTGGAATCATAGCCGGCTTGCCCGTAGTCGAAGCTGTGGTTGTTTGCCAGCGTCACCACCTCCACGGAATTGTCCGTGAGAATATGGCTGTAGGCCGGGGAGCCGCGGAAGGTGTAGGTCTTGTCCGCCGGGTTTCCCACGTCGGTCAGCGTTCCCTCCAAATTCACAAAGGTCGCGTCATCGGATTCAAAGTAGGAAATGACGTTTTGCAGAGGATAACCGTAATCCTCGCCTACCACCCGGGGGAAACCAACGTCGGCGTACGCGTTTTTGGGGTTCGCACCCAGCGTGCAGTCTCCGGCGAAGGTCAGGACGAACCGCTCTTCCTGCGGTTTCGTTTCGGTGGGCGCCGTTGTTTCCGCCACCGGCTCCGTCGCCATCACCGGCATGGCGGCTTCCGTCCGGGCGGTGGTTTCCACCGGCGCGGACTGGCCGCAGCCCGTCAGGCAAAATGCGCAGACAAGGGCGAATAGAATCGATTTTTCAGGACGCACAAGGGCATCTCTCCTTAATCCTGCTCCTGTGCCCGCTTCTTCATGAGACTCCGCATACGGGCACTGTGATCCAGCTCCCGCTTGCGAACCCGCAGGCTCTTGGGGGTGCATTCCAGCAGCTCGTCGTCCGCCAGAAATTCCAGATACTGCTCCAGAGAGTAGTTCTGGGGAGGCGTCAGCCGCAGAGCCTCGTCGGAACCGGCGGCGCGCATATTGGTCAGCTGCTTGCGCTTGCAGACGTTGACGTTCATATCCTCATTGCGGCTGCAAATGCCCACCACCATACCGGCGTAGACCGGCGTGCCGGGGCCGATGAACAGCGCGCCCCGCTCCTGAGCGGCAGCCAGACCGTAGGTCACGGCCTCGCCGGTCTCAAAGGCCACCAGGGAGCCCACCTGACGCCGCTCAATCTCTCCCTTCATGGGGGCGTAGGAATCGAGGACGGAGGACATGATGCCCTCGCCCCGGGTATCGGTGAGGAACTCGTTCCGGTAGCCGAACAGGCCCCGGGAGGGCACCAGAAATTCCAGACGGTAGCGGCTGCCCATGGGGGTCATGCCCAAAAGGTCACCCTTCCGCTTGCCCATCTTCTCAATCACCGCGCCCATGCACTCCTCGGGCACGTCGGCGACCATCCGCTCGATGGGCTCGCAGACCTTGCCGTCAATGACCTTGGTCAGCACCCGGGGCGTGGACACGGAGAACTCGTAGCCCTCCCGGCGCATGGTTTCCATCAGAATGGACAAGTGCATTTCGCCCCGGCCTGCCACGTTGAAGGCATCGGTGCCCTGTTCGGTGACGTGCAGAGACACATCCTTGAGAAGCTCCTTTTCCAGCCGGTCCCGCAGATTCCGGGAGGTGACGAATTTGCCTTCCTTGCCCGCGAAGGGGGAGTCGTTGACGGCAAAGGTCATTTCGATGGTGGGGTCGGAGATCTTCACAAAGGGCAGAGCTTCCACACAGTCGGGGGCGCACAGGGTCCGGCCGATGGTGATGTCCGCCATGCCGGAAAGAGCCACGATCTCACCGGCGTGGGCTTCCGGAATGGGGTTCTTGCCCAGACCGTCGAACTCGTACAGGGCCACCACCTTGCCCTTCTGCCTGATTTCGGGGTCGTGGTAGTCGCAGATGGTGACCTCCTGATTGACCTTGATGGTGCCCCGCTCCACGCGGCCCACAGCGATACGGCCCACATACTCATTGTAATCAATGGAGGACACCAGCAGCTGCAGGGGCGCGGTGTCGTCGCCGCCGGGGGCGGGAATATAATTGACAATGGTCTCGAACAGGGGGGTCAGGTCGGTGCCCGCCTCGTCAGGGCTGTAGGAGGCAGTACCCTGACGGCCGGAGCAGAACACGGTGGGGCTGTTGAACTGTTCGTCGGTAGCGTCCAGATCCAGCAGCAGCTCCAGCACCTCGTCCATGACCTCATGAATCCGGGCGTCGGGCTTATCGATTTTGTTCACAGCCACGATGACCTTGTGGCCCAGCTCCAGGGCCTTCTGGAGCACGAACCGGGTCTGGGGCATGGGGCCTTCGGCTGCGTCCACCAGCAGAATGACGCCGTTGACCATCTTCAGGATACGTTCCACCTCGCCGCCGAAGTCGGCGTGGCCCGGGGTGTCCACGATGTTGATTTTATAGTCCTTGTAGTGCACGGAGGTGTTCTTCGCCAGAATGGTGATGCCCCGCTCCCGCTCTAAGTCGCCGGAGTCCATGACGCGCTCCACCGTGGCCTGATTTTCCCGGTAGATACCGCCCTGCTTCAGCATTTCGTCCACCAGAGTGGTCTTGCCGTGGTCAACGTGGGCAATAATGGCGATATTGCGGATTTTGTCCTGAGAAAACATAATATTTATTCTCCTTTTTGAAGATACTTGACACAAACTCACGATTTTGTATTATAGCACTTCAACAAAAATAATGCAAGATATTTGGTAACAATTACGAAGAAAAAGTTTAAAAAGGGCAGTAAAAAGTCATTGCGCACCAGTGGTCGATGCCACAAGTGCGCAATGACAGCTTTGATTCCGTTTACTCTGTTTTTCTCGCCTTCAGCATCCGGGTGAAGAACCGGAAGAACATGCCCGTGGTGACGGCGGCGGCGAGAAAATCCGACACCGGCTCGGCAAGGAACACGGCGAAGGCTTTGTCGGCAAAGAAGTGGGGAAGAATAAAGATCAGGGGAATCAGCAGAATGATCTTCCGCAGGCAGGCCATCAGCAGGCAGAGCTTTGCCTGACCCAGCGCCATGAACGTCTGCTGGCAGCTGATCTGGAAGCCGATGGAGAAGGCGCAGGCGAAATAAATCCGCATGGCCCAGGCGGCATAGCTGACCAGCGCAGTATCCGAGGTGAAAATACCCGCGAACATCTGAGGAACCGCCATCAGCAGAAGCCAGAACGCGGTGGTGTAGCCTACGCAGACGGCGAACTGGCAGAAAAAGGCTTCCTTCACCCGGTCCAGCTTTTTCGCGCCGTAGTTGAAGCTGATAAGGGGCTGCCCGCCTTGGCAGATGCCGGTGAGGGGCATGGTGACCAGCTGGCTGATGGAGGTCATTACCGTCATGGCGCCCACCGCCACGTCTCCGCCAAACCGGGACAGGGAGGACGTGAAGCAGATGGACAGGATGCTCTCCGTGGAGGTCATGACGAAGCTGGACACGCCCAGCGCCAGACAGGGGCCGATGATGGCAGGGACGAGCTTCATATTCGCCGGGCGCAGCTTCAAAATGGTCTTCTTACCCCGCAGGAAGCAGAGAATCCAAATCGCGCTGACCGCCTGCGAAAGCACCGTTGCCAGTGCCGCGCCGGATACGCCCATATGGAGACCAAAAATCAGGATGGGGTCCAGCACAATGTTGATGACCGCGCCGATGACGGTGGTGAGCATACTGATTTTGGCGAAGCCCTGAGTGGTGATGAAGGGATTCATGCCCATGACCGTGAGCACGAACACGCTGCCGCAGACGTAGATGTTGGCGTATTCCAGCGCATAGGGGAGAGTTGCGTCGCTGCCGCCGAAAAGCCGAATCAGGCTGGGGCAGAATTTCAGGAATGCGGCAGTGAGAACCACAGCCAGAATCATCAGCACCGCGAAGCAGTTGCCCATGATTTGTTCTGCCTTTTCCCGGTTGCCCTCTCCCATGGCGATGGCTGCCCGTGGTGCGCCGCCGGCGCCTGCCAGCAGAGCGAAGGCGGTAATGAGCATCAGAATCGGGGTGAACAGGCCCACGCCGGTCAGCGCCAGCGCGCCGATACCAGGAATGTGCCCAATGTAAATCCGGTCGACGATGTTGTATAGCAGGTTGATGACCTGCGCCACCACGGCAGGCACCGCCAGCTCCAGCATCCATTTCTTTATGGAGCCGGCGCCCATGTCCTTTTTCTTTGTTTCCTCCATACGATGTACCTTCCTGTAGACAATTCGACATTATTTCGCGGATTCGCAGTCAAAATGCGAAATATTGTCCATGATTTTACGGCTGATGGACCGCAGCTGCTCCCGTTCCGACTGGGACACCCCGGCATAAAGTGCTTCGAAGAACTGCCGCTGCCGCGCCGCGCCGGCTTCGGCGATTTCCGTGCCCTTCCCGGTCAGCACCAGATGACAGGTGCGGCGGTCGGCGGGCTCAAAGCGGCGGGCCAGAAGCGCCCGGGCTTCCAGATTGGAGACCGCCAGAGAGACGTGGGACTTGGCAATGCCCCGGCAGGAGACGATATCCGCCGCCCGGTCCAACCCGGGGTTGTTGTGAAGGAACAGCAGCACCGTCAGCTCGTTCTGAGTCAGGCGGAAGCGCTTGCACACAGGCTCCAGACAGCGGATATATTCCTTTTTCGCCTTTCCCATGGCATCAAAGTAGTTGGATAGCTCCATTTTGGATCCTCCAGATTGTTCAATTTTGAACCTTTGGAAGTATATCACCGGGGACTGAAAATGTCAAGAGGAAATTGTTCAATTTTGAACAAAAGCCTTCCCCGCCGGGGCAATGTCATTAAGTTAAGAAAAGTTTTCAAAAAACACTTGACAAACAGGTGAAAATGTGCGGCCTTTTTGCTATCTGCGGATAGCAAAAAGGCCCTTGTAATTAGGAGTGTCCCCACCCTAAATTACAAGGATGCCTGTAAAATGTTAGACAGAACTGAGTTGGTAAAACGGAAAGTGGATGAAGTCTTAGACCAGCTTTGCAAAGTATCCTGGATGTTTTCCGTACAGCCGGGAAAGGATTTTTCGAGGAACCGGAAGCTTTCTTTCCCAAAGATTGTTTCATTTCTGTTAGCTATGGAAGGAGGAACCCTGACAACTGAATTGCTAAAGCATTTAGGCTGTTCACCAGACACCGCATCCGCTTCCGCTCTTGTTCAGCAGAGAAAGAAACTTGCACCGGAGACATTCCCTGCACTATTCGATTTATTTGTGCGCAAAACCCAGCCACTTAAGTTATATAAGGGCTTTCGTCTGCTTGCTGCGGATGGTTCAGATGTCCGAATTCCAAGCAATCCAGAGCATACCGCTTCTCACTACCCCGGCACAAACGGTCAAGCTTCGGGTCGTATGGATCATAGCATAAACGGTTATTTGTTTCAATTAATTCGACAGAATTGTCGAAAACTTATGATAGTGTAATAAAATAGTGGCAATGAAATGGCAGACGGAAGAATCTACTGTCCACGCTTGGAGGAAAGACCGTGAAGCAGTCCGATGAGGCAGCAATACGTTCAAAGTACATAGAAAAACCGCTCTGAAATCACTTCCAGAGCGGTTATCGTATGGGGTGGATAATGGGACTCGAACCCACGATCTTCAGAGCCACAATCTGACGCCTTAGCCAACTAGGCCATATCCACCATATGAAGTTTTGCTGAATGGTACGCCAGGAGGGACTCGCTGCATCAAGGTATTCCTCGGTCTAGCCCTCGGAATCCATATGCCACCGGCATATGGGATTTGACTGTTCGAGTCCAATCAGCCGGGAACAATAAGTGGCACGCCAGGAGGGACTCGAACCCCCGACCTACTGCTTAGAAGGCAGTTGCTCTATCCAGCTGAGCTACTGGCGCATTTCTATGGAGCGGGTGACGGGAATCGGACCCGCGTGACCAGCTTGGAAGGCTGGTGTTCTACCATTGAACTACACCCGCAAGTCTCTGCCCACAGCTGTTTCAGCCAGAGAATTTTACCATAGGTACGCCAAAATGTCAACCGAAATTTTTCAAAACGCCGGGGATTTTTTCATAAATCACATCCGCAACGGCCCCGTCGGCACAGCCGCACACGGTTTCGAACTGATCGGCAATGTGCCCGTCGGCGGGGGCGTAAGCAAAATCCGCATCCCGCATCATGGACAGATCGTTGTCCGCGTCGCCCACGCACACCAGAATGGACCTGCCCAGCTGGTGCTGCAATTCCCGGGCGGACCGGGCCTTGCTGACCCCCTTGGCGTGAACGTCAATAATCCGTGCGCCGGCGCGGAATACCTCGCATTGCGTGCCGAAGGTTTGGCGGACCAGGGCTTCTGCCTCGTCCATGCGGTGCAGCTCCTCCGGTGTGCCTTCAAACAGGGAGGATACGGTATCGTCCTTAAAACGTCCGTAGAAGGAGAATTTCAAAAAGGTACCCAAATCCTCACCCGGCTGTGCGAATTTGCAGGCGCAGTGCTGGCGACGGCAGAAAGCCTCCCAGCCGGGGTTCGGGGGGCAGGCATAGTGGGCGTCCAGCCCCTGAACCTCCACGTTCAGGTCGGGCAGCAGCGTTCGGGCAGTGTTCACGGTCTGCCACAGGTCCAGCGGGATTTCGTGGCAGAATTCAAGCCGGTTTGTGCGGGTGTCATAAGCTGCGGAGCCATTGTAAAGCAGCAGCGGTGCGTTCACGGGCACAATGTCCATGAAGGACTTCGCCATGGGCACACTACGCCCGGTGTTGACAGTGAACGCCCCGCCATTTTCAATAAAATACCGGATGGCCTCCAGATTCCGCTCCGGGATGGTAGAATCCGGCGCGGTGAGGGTGCGGTCATAGTCAACAGTCAGTAATACATCCGAAAAATCCATCATAATCCCATCTTCTCCAATTTTTCGAGAACATCTTGAAAATACTGGGGCAGCTCCGCGTACACCACCACCGGGTGCCCGTCCCGAGGGTGGGCAAAGCACAGCGTCCCCGCGTGGAGGCACTGGCTGGACTGTCCCAACTCCGGTTTCTTATGGCCGTAGACCGTGTCTCCCAGAATAGGGTGGCCGATATAGGCCATGTGGACGCGAATCTGGTGGGTGCGCCCGGTTTCCAGCTTACAGCGGATGTGGGTGTAGCCCCGGTAGCGGCGGATAACCTCCCAGTGGGTCACTGCCGGTTTGGAATTTCGTTGGGTGACGCACATTTTCTTCCGGTCGCTGGGGTGCCGTCCAATGGGTGCGTCCACGGTGCCGCTGTCCTCTTTCATTACGCCGCAGACGATGGCCTCGTAGGTTCGGGCCATGGAGTGGTCTTTCAGCTGGCTGGCCAGCACCGTATGGGCAAGGTCGTTTTTGGCAACCGCCAAAAGCCCGGAGGTGTCCTTATCGATGCGGTGGACGATGCCAGGGCGCAGCTCACCGTTGATGCCGGACAGGTCATCCCCCAGCGCGTACAGCAGGCCGTTCACCAGCGTGTCATCGGAATGGCCCGCCGCCGGGTGCACTACCAGCCCCTTGGGCTTGTTGATGACCAGCAGATCGTCGTCCTCGTAGACGATATCCAGCGGCATTTCCTTGGGCGCGATGTCCACAGCCTTCGGCTCGGGAATCTCGTAGGAAACGGCATCGCCAACATTCAATTTGTCGTTTTTCTTTCCGGGCTTTCCGTTGCGGGTAACCAGCCCTTCCTCAATGAGCTTCTGGGCGGCGCTGCGGCTCAAATCCGGCACGCTCCGGGCGAGAAAGGCGTCCAGCCGCTCCCCGGGAATATCGGCAAACAGGGTCATTTGTTCTCCTTCCAGAAGTCCTTATGGAACAGGAACAGGTGCACCATCAGCAGCACGCAGCCGCAGGTGATGAAGCAGTCGGCCACGTTGAACACGGGAAAATCCATAAAAGTGGTCTCAATCATATCCACAACATAGCCCAGGCGCACCCGGTCGATCATGTTGCCCAGTCCCCCGCCGTAGATGGCGGCGATGCACCAGCGCTCAAAGGTCGTAAACCCCATGGGCTTTTTGAAATACTCGTAGAAAATCAAACCGGTAAACACGACAAAAATCAGGGCGAACAGCCACTGCTGCCCCTCAAAGGAGGAAAAGGCCGCGCCGGTGTTCTGCACATAGGAGATTTGCAGCAGCCCGGGAATCAAAGGCTGAACGCCCAGGCTGGGAATGTAAAGAACCGTCAAATATTTCGTAACCTGGTCGGCAGCGACGATGCCCGCGACGAACAGAACATAATAAAAAAAGGACATGGCAGATTCCTCCTGTATTTTACCCGGTTATGATACCACGAAGGGGCGGGAAAGTCAATTTTAGAGTGGAGAGTGGAGTGTGAAGTGTGGAGTGATGGTATCGCCTTCGGCGATGGATTTGAAAAACAATTCGCTTATCCTCACTTCTCACTCCTAACTCCTAACTCTTCACTCTCCACACTATAAAAAAACCCGCCCCGGGTATTCCCAGGACGGTGCTACTAGAGCCATATTTATTTGACCAGAAATTTCTGGGCATCGGCACACAGAGCCTCCAGCTCTTCCTCAGAGCACTGGGCCACCACCCGCAGGGGCTGGTTGAAATCCAGACAGAACATTTCCATGAAGCTGCCGCCGCGAATCTTGTGCTGATCGTCCCGGACGCAGATGGGAAAGGCGCGGGAGGTGGCAATGGCAACAAATTCTTCCACATCCTCCATGCTGCTTAAGCGAATCCAAAATTCCTGCATAATTCTCGCCCTCCAACTGTACAAAATTCGGATTGTCGTGTATAATGGGGAGCACAGGTCTTTGGATCGACCCCGGCCTGCCGCCAACTGGGACTGTAAAATATTATAGCGTTTTTTTAGTAAAATGCAACTGGCGGTTTGGACGATTAATACAACAACTTAAGGATATTATTGGTGGTTTTGACAAATGAAGTTTGCTTTTTACACATTGGGCTGCAAGACAAATCAGTATGAGACCCAGGCCATGGAGCGCCTGCTGCTGGAAAAGGGCCACGAAATCGGCTCCTTTGAGGATTCTTGCGATGGCTATGTGATCAACACCTGCTCCGTCACCGCCGTGGCGGACAAGAAGAACCGGGCGGTAATCCGCCGGTGCCGGCGGGACAACCCGAATGCGGTGGTCGCGGTGTGCGGCTGCTATTCCCAGCACGACCCGGGGGCCATTCGGGCGCTGGGCATCGATGTCATCGGCGGCAGCGGAAACCGTCAGGAATTTGTGGAGATGCTCCTGGATGCCGCCGGGGCCCACGCCCACCGGGAGCAGGTGGACAACGCCCTGCGCCGCCGGGAATTCGAGTGTCTGCCCGCCGGTGGGCTGGAAGAGCGCACCCGGGCCATGCTGAAGGTGCAGGACGGCTGCGTAAATTTCTGCACCTACTGCATCATCCCCTACACCCGGGGGCCGGTTCGTTCCGCCCCGCTGGAGGTGGCGGTTGCCCAGGCAAAGGCGCTGGCCCAGCGGGGCTACCGGGAGATCGTGATGACCGGCATTGAAATTGCCAGCTGGGGCGTTGACCTGCCGGGAAAGCCGGAGGTGACCCTGCTCATTGAGGAAATCTGTAAGGCGGTGCCGGATCTGCGGGTACGGCTGGGGTCGCTGGAACCCAGAGTGGTGACGGAAGGATTCTGCCGCCGTCTCAGCGTGCTTTCCAACCTGTGTCCCCAGTTTCACCTGTCCATGCAGTCCGGCTGCGACACGGTTTTGCAGCGGATGAAACGGAAATACGATACCGCCCGGTACTATGAAAGCGTGGAATTGCTTCGGAAGTTTTTCCCGGAGTGCGCTGTGACCACGGACATGATCGTGGCCTTTCCCGGAGAGACGGAGGAGGAATTTGCGGAAAGTCTCGCCTTTATTCGTAAGTGTAATTTTGCGGATATGCACATTTTCCCCTATTCCCGCCGCCCCGGCACCCCGGCGGACAAAATGCCCGGGCAGCATAATAACGCAACCAAGGAGATCCGTAGTCGGGCCGCCATTGCCGTGGCAGAGGAAATGAGTGTTGGCTACCGCCAGAGCTGGGTGGGCAGGACGCTGGAAGTCCTTTTTGAGGAAAAGGATGGGAAGTATTACACCGGCCACGCCCCCAACTATGTAAAGGTCTACGCAGAAGGCGAAAACCTCCACAACGAGATCCGCACCGTCACCGTCACCGGGGTTTACCGGGACGGGGTCGCGGGGGTAGTTGAAAGTTGACAGTTGACAGTTAGAAGCCATTGCGATTATATTCCATTTGTGCTATAATATCTTAATTTCCTTATTTTGGAGGTTCTATGAAAACCTTACTTCACATCTGCTGCGCCCCCTGCGCCAACCGACCCATCGACATTCTGCGCGCCGACGGGTTGGAGGTGGTGGGCTTCTGGTACAATCCCAACATCCACCCCGTCACCGAGTACCGCGCCCGGCGAAACTGCTTACAGGAATACGCACAGGAAATTGAACTGCCCCTGATTATGAAAAACGACTACGGCCTGCGGCCCTTTGTTCGGGCGGTGGCGGAGGATATCCCCCACCGCTGCGGCAAGTGCTACGAAATGCGCTTCTACGAAGCTGCCCGGCAAGCCGCCGAGGGAGGCTTTGACAGCTTCACCTCCTCCCTGTTCATCAGTCCCTACCAGAACCACGAGCTGATGCGGGAAACCGCCGAGCGGGCGGCGAAGGAATACGGCGTGCAGTTCCTCTACCGGGACTTCCGCCCCTATTTCAAGGAGGGACAGGCTTTCGCCCGGGAGCACGGCTTCTATATGCAGAAATACTGCGGCTGCGTGTTCTCTGAGGAGGAACGTTATATCAAGGCGAAGAAAATTCTGCCTTAATACGGAGGAATTATGTCAACTTATGAATTTTCCGTCCCCACCCTGTTCGGGTTGGAGGGCATTGCCGGCGACGAATTGCGGCGGCTGGATTTTGATAACGTCCGGGTAGAAAACGGGCGGGTGCTGTTTTCCGGCGATGCCCGGGCGCTGGCAAAAGCAAATATCTGCCTGCGCACCGGAGAGCGGGTGCTGCTCATTCTGGCGGACTTCAAAGCGACCACCTTTGAGCAGCTGTTTCAAGGGGTTTACAGGGCCAATCTGGAGGATTTCATCCCCAAAGACGGGGCCTTCCCCGTCAAGGGCCATTGCCTGAACAGCCAGCTTATGAGCGTGCCGGACTGTCAGGCTATCGTGAAAAAGGCGGCGTCCAGGCGGCTGGGCGAAAAATACGGTGTCAGCTGGCTGCCGGAAACGGGGGTGAAGTATCAGCTCCAGTTTTCCATCATGAACGACCGGGTGCAGCTGTACCTCGACACCTCCGGGCCGGGGCTACACAAGCGGGGCTACCGGGCGCAGGGCAACGACGCGCCCCTGCGGGAGACGCTGGCTGCCGCCATGGTGCAGCTCACCCGCTACCGGGGCCGGGACTTTGTCTGGGACCCCTTCTGCGGCAGCGGCACCATCCCCATCGAGGCGGCGCTGATCGCCCGGAACAAGGCTCCCGGCATGTACCGTCGCTTCTCAGCCGAGGCCTTCGCATGGATCGAGCCGCAGATTTGGGGCGACGTGCGGACGGAGGCCAAGGATAAGGAGTTCCACGGAAAATACCAGATTTTAGGCTCCGACAATGACCCCAAGTGCGTTTCCCTGTCCATGGCCAACGCCCGGAAGGCCGGGGTGGCAGACTGCATTACCTTCAAAGACGGGGATGCCACGAAAATGGATTTGCCTGCCCAATCCGGCATTCTCATCTGCAACCCGCCCTACGGGCAGCGGATGCTGGAGCAGCAAAGCGCCCAAAGGCTCTACGCCGCGCTGGGACGGCACCTCAAATACGCCGATGGCTGGAAGAAGTATATCATCACCTCCGAGCCGGAGTTTGAGCACTACTTCGGAAAACGGGCCGATAAAAAGCGCAAGCTCTACAACGGCATGATTAAATGTGACTACTATATGTACACGGACAGCGGACGCAAAGGCAGAATTGAAATGCAGAATGCTTAAATGATAAATGCAGAATTGTGGTGTCCGCTTTGCGGACAGATTTAAATCATTTTTAATCATTTTCAAAGGAAATACCTTCATTTTGCATTGATACGGCTGCTGATGATTGAAGCCGACAAAAAAGCACAACGGAGGCAGGCTATGAAACACCTGTTCATCATCAACCCGGCGGCGGGAAGCCGGGACCGGACAGCAGACTACACCGCGGAAATTCAGCGGCTGTGCAAAGGACTGGACTATGAAATCGCCGTATCTCAGGCCCCCGGCGAATGCCGCCGTCTTGCCCGGGCAGCGGCGCAAACCGGAGCAAAAGTGCGCATTTATGCCTGCGGCGGCGACGGCACCCTCAATGAAATTGTCTCCGGCGCGGCAGGCTTCCCCAATGCGGCTGTGACGGCGTTTTCCGGAGGAAGCGGCAATGATTTCGTGCGGTTATTCAGCGAACCGGCGGCTTTTTCCAAGCTTTCCCGGCTGCTGGACGCAGAGGAAACAGTCTTTGACCTGATCGCCTGCAACGACGATCTGGCGCTGAATGTCTGCTCCGTGGGGCTGGATGCCCGCATCGGCACGGACGTGGCCCGGTATAAACGGCTCCCCTTCCTCCACGGCTTCAACGCCTATGCCCTGTCAACGCTTGTAAACCTGTTCCGGGGCATTTCCGAGCACTACATCGTGGAGATAAACGGGGAGCACATTGACGAGGAGCAGACCTTCGTGTGCGTGTGCAACGGGCGCTACTACGGCGGCGGCTTCAACCCGGTACCGGAGGCCGACCCGGCAGACGGGAAACTGGATGTGCTGCTGGTGAAAAAGGTGTCGCTTCTTCAGGTGCCGGGCATCATCGGAAAATACAAAAACGGGCGCTACCGGGAACTGCCAGAATTCATACGCCACTTCCGGACGGACCGGGTGCGGGTCATCTGCGACCGGCCCTCTGCGGTGAATCTGGACGGGGAACTGCGCATCGCGGAGGACATCGGGATTTCGGTTGCCCGGGAGAAGGTCCGGTTTTTCTATCCGAAGGGTCTTCAATGGGCTGCAAAATGTGCAACAACTGTAAAATAGCCCCTCATTTTTTGTATAATAAACCGCCCTGACAGCATCAGGCACATAGAATATGACCTCTTATGTGAAGTGGCGCGGCATTTGCTGCGCCACTCCTTTTTTGCGAAAACGTGCCGCCAAATTTTACTTTGGCGGCACGGAATTCTATTGTCTGCGGAGTTGGGATGCAAGAAATTCGGCGGCCCGCTTGTGGGCGGCAGGGCTGGGATGCTGGCGGGAGCCGTTATCACCGGCCTCCGGCAGCAGCAGAAAATCACAGTTGAAATCCCCGGACTCGGCCCGGTAAGCCGAGACAGCCTCACGGATGGTTTCAGCGGCGGACTGTCCGCACAGGCCGTAGGCCCACAGAATGCGGGCGCCGGGGTTGTGCCTGCGCACCTGCCGGCAGAAGTCCGTCACCGCCTGAGCGATGGCAGAAGCCGGTGCACAGGCGGTTCCCCTACAGCATTGACGGCAAGCAGTACGCTACCTCCGGCACCGACTACTGCTACGCCATCAACAAGAACACCAAGAACATGGCTGCCGCCAAGGCCTTCGTGCAGTGCATGGTTGAGGAGTCCGGCCTTGCCCTCCAGCAGGGCGGCATCTCCCTGCTGAAGAGCGATCCCACGCCTGACGGTCTGGAGAATTTCGCGGACGTGACCTTTGTGGTGGACAAGCCCGCCACCGAGGAGAATACCGGCAAGCTGGATGCAATCCAGCAGGACAGCGGCGTGACCCTGTACGACAACGGTCAGCGTCTGAACGGCGTGGTGGACATCGCCCGGGGCGTTTCCAACCAGACCTTTGAGCAGTACACGGCAGACCTGTCCGCCAAGTGGGCCGGCGCCATCGGCTGATTCTAACCCGTTTTCCATAATCCACCGTCTCCCGGTTCCCCGGGAGACGGTTTCCGAAAGAAGAAAGGAGCTGCCCGCATGAAACAATCCAACGCTCCGGCAAAAGGAAACACGCGGTCCTGGAAGGAAACCTTCCACAACGCCAAGGTGCAGCAAACCCTGACGATCTGTGCGTTTCTTGCCATCCCCATGATTCTGCTGGTGATGTTCACCTACCTGCCCCTGGCGGACATGATCCGCTACTCCCTGTACCGCTGGGACGGCTATTCCGACATGAAATTTATCGGGCTGGACAACTATTCCTCTTGCAAGGCTCTATCTATGCGTATTGTCATGGTGACAGATTTATCTTCTTTAGGTGTTACGATAAATTTCTCCATCTACCCAACATCTCTTGGCAGGATAAGCCCGCCGGCTGCGAAAGCCCCCTGTGGCGGTACACGGAAAATCCGATTATCGGCAGGAATCCCCTGCCCGGTGTCGCCCGGATTTTCAACAGTGCGGTTCCCTATGAGGACGGCTTCATCGGCGTGTTCCGGGGCGAGCAGCTGGACGGTATCCCCTATATCTACCTTGGCAGGAGCGCCGACGGCATCCATTGGGACTTTGACAGGGACAAGATTCCCTTCGTCAACGGCAAGGGCGAGCCCTTCATGCCCCAGTACGCCTACGACCCCCGTCTGGTGAAGATCGAGGACACCTACTACGCCATCTGGTGTCAGGATTTTTACGGCGCTTCCATCGGCATCGCCAAAACCACGGATTTCAAGACCTTTACACGTCTGGAAAACCCCTTCATCCCCTGCAACCGCAATGCGGTGCTGTTCCCCCGGAAAATTCATGGGATGTATACCCTTCTGTCCCGGCCCAGCGACTCCGGCCACACCCCCTTCGGCGACATTTTCCTGAGCCAGAGTCCGGACATGGAATTCTGGGGCCGTCACCGCCATGTGATGGGCAAGGGCAGCAACTGGTGGGAATCCGTGAAGATCGGCGGCGGCGCGGCCCCCATCGAAATTGACGAGGGGTGGCTGCTGTTCTACCACGGTGTCACCGGCACCTGCAACGGATTTGTTTACTCCATCGGCGGTGCCATCCTTGACAGGGACGAGCCGAGTAAGGTATTATATCGTTGCGGCAACTTCCTGCTGACGCCCGAAATGTGGTATGAGGAGCGGGGCTTCGTGCCCAACGTGTGCTTCCCCTGTGCCACGCTACAGGACAAGGATACCGGACGCATCGCGATCTACTACGGCTGTGCCGACAGCTACGTGGGCCTGGCCTTCACCACTGTGGATGAGGTGGTTTCCTACATCAAGGAGCACTCTCAGACCACCCAGGCGGATGTGGAGCTGGGTATCCGGTAAGGAGGAAGTGCATGGAGCGAATTGCGAGCAGAGCGGGTGTTCTGCTGGACGGTATCATCACGTTCTGGAAGGGTCTGCGGGACGATGCCTTCGGCGGCTACTACGGCTACATGAGTCAGGGGCTGGAACTGGACAAGACCGCGGAAAAAGGCTGCATTCTGAACAGCCGCATTCTGTGGTTCTTCTCCGAGGCCGCCAGCGACACCCGGCTCCATGTGGCCACCACCACCGTGGAGAAACTGCTGGATTACGCCTTCAATACCCCGGCAGACCCCCTGCGCAGCCGGGACTGCGTGGCCCAGCGGTGCCGGCTCATTGATCGGAATCTCGAATATTTAGGAAAGTAAGAGGATACGGCTATGGACATGCCAAGAAGAACGATTGGGGAATGGGTGCAGATCAGCTGTGATCTGATACTGCTGAATATTTTATGGCTGGTTTGCTGCCTGCCCATTGTTACCATTGGCGCGTCCACCGCCGCCATGCACTCTGTGGCGCGAAAAATGGCGGCCTGTGAACACTACACCGTTTGGAGCGGCTTCTGGCACGGCTTCCGGGAGAACTGGAAGCAGGCCACGGCGGTGACCGTGATTCTGGGGGCTGTGCTGCTCATCAGCTGGGCGGATTTTACCATCGGCCTGAACAATCCCGGCCTGACGGGCATCGCCTGCCAGGTCATCGGCGTACTGGGCATGATCGCGGGGGTGTTCACCCTGACGCTGGCCTTCCCGGTGCTGACCCGGTACCGCCTGCCTCTGCGGACGGTGCTGAAAAACGCGGCGCTTCTGAGCCTTGCCAACCCCCACATTGTGCTGGTGGGGCTGGCTGCCGCCGCCCTGTTTCCCGCGCTGATTGTGTGGAATATCGATCTGCTGGTGATCGCCGTCCCCGGCTGGGTGCTGCTTGGCGGCGGCCTGCCGGTGCTGGCAGAGCAGCTTCTCATGCGGAAGGTCTATGCCCGCCTGGAAGCCGGACAAATTACGGAGGAATCAAATCATGGCGATAGTGAAACCCACCTGTAAGGATTACCTGTGGGGTGGGGATCGCCTTATCAAAGAATACAACAAGGATTTTGATGGCGCCCGTCTGGCGGAAACCTGGGAGCTGAGCTGTCATCCCGACGGCCCCTCCTTCATTGCCTCCGGCCCGGACGCCGGACTGAGCCTGCCGGCGTACATCGAAAAGCACGGGCGCCGGATTCTCGGTGCCAACTGCCAAATTTTTCAGGAATTTCCCATCATTGCAAAGTTCATCGATGCCCGGGACGACCTGTCCATTCAGGTGCATCTCAACAACATGGACGCCATGGATAAGGAGCACCAGTACGCAAAGAGCGAGATGTGGTACGTGCTGGAAGCCGATCCCGGCGCATACCTGTACTATGGCTTCACCCACCCCATCGTCAAAGAAGAGTACCGCCGTGGGAAAAGCCGGTTTTTCCCATTTCCTGAATAGAAAAAACCGCTTTGGCAGGCATAGCCGCCGGGGAAGGCACATATGCTGGAAGGGCAAAGGAGGGAGCGCCATGCCCGAAGAACACTTGCCCCACAAGCTCCAGCTGAACGAGCGGAAGAAGCTTACCATGACCGGGGTGACGGAGGTAGTCAGCTTTGACGAGACCGCCGTGGTTTTGCAGACCTCGCTGGGTCTGCTCATCGTCCAGGGCCAGCAGCTTCAGCTGAAAAATCTGTCACTGGAGGGCGGGCAGGTGGCGGTGGAGGGGGACATCAATGCCCTGTCCTATGAAGAGCCCCGGCAGGGCGGCTGGCGGAGATTGTTCCGTTGACCCCGGCAGTGGCGGCCTACCGCATGGCCTGCGCCCTGACGCTGGGAGCGGCGCTGGGGCTAATCTACGGCTTCCTGCGGCCCCTGCGCCCCCGGCATACCCTGCTGAGCGACGGCATTTTTCTCGCGGTCACTGCCTGGGCGTGGATTTACCTGTGCTTCGGCATCTGCGCCGGGGACATCCGGGCGGGCTATGCTTTCGGACTTTTGACGGGGGGAATCATCTGGGAGCGTACCGCCGGAAGGCCCCTGCGGCCTGTTTTTATACAGTTTTGGAGGATTTTGGATAAATCACTGGGGCTTCTCCTGCTGCCATTGAAAAAATTTTTCGCATTTTTAAAATTTTTATTTGCATCTGCGGGAAAATGGGTTACAATAGTAAAAAACCATCTGAAACCGCGCGGCAAGCGCAGAGGGAATCCCAATGAAAGAATTCAAAACCGGAAAGTTCAAAGTCAAGCTGCGCTCCGCCCCGGTGAAGCTGAAGGCCATGCTCATCGTGCTCATCGTGCTGTCCACGGCGGCGCTGGTGGCGCTGCGGTGGGTGCACAACGGCATTCAGGCCGAGACCCAGCGCAAGACGGAGCAGGCAGCGGCCATGGAGGGTGAAAACGCCGACCTGCAGGAAAAAATCGATAGCATCGGTTCCGTGCAGAGCATTCGCCAGATCGCGCAGGACGAGCTGGGCCTTGCCGACCCGGATACCGTCCTCATCCACCCGGAATAAAGAGCAGTTGACAGTGGATAGTGGACAGTTGAAAGTTAAGGCGTCTCGGAAAGACGACTTGAGTAGCTGCGCCATGCAGTGCATTCAACTGTTTCATAACGATTATTCATCCCGAAGGGATACAATAACTGTCAACTGTCCACTGTCCACTATCCACTGTCAACTAATTACATCATTCAGGCAGGAATTGCCTACATATATTGGAGGAAGCAGAGCATATATGGAGTTAACCGTAGGAGAAGTCGTAGAGGGCAAAGTCAAGTCCATCACCAATTTCGGCGCGTTCATCTCCCTGCCGGACAATAAGACCGGCATGGTACATATTTCTGAGGTGGCCAACGCCTACGTCAGCGACATCCGCCAGCACCTTAGTGAGGGGCAGGCTGTGAAGGTCATGGTGATCGGAACAGAGGGCGGCAAGATCAACCTGTCCATCAAGCGTCTGGAGCCTAAGCCTCAGCGGGACGGCAATAAGCCCCCCTACCGGGGCGGTAACGGCGGACAGCGCCGGGAGGGCGGCCCCCAGAACCGGGAGGGCGGACGTCCCCAGCAGCAGCGCGCACCCATGCAGCCCACTGCTCCCAAGACCGCGGATCAGCTGTTCGAGGAGAAGCTGAAGGCATTTATGACCGAATCCGACAGCAAGCTCTCCGGCATCAAGCAGTATGCCGATCACCGCAGCAGCAGCCGTCCCAGACGGCGGGGCTGATGGCGACGGTAGTCGTCACCGGCGGTTCCCGGGGCATCGGCGCGGCGGTTGTCGCCCGGTACGCGGCCCGGGGGGACCGGGTGTATTTCCTGTACGAGAAAAATCATGAAGCAGCCCGGGCCGTGTCGGAGAAAACCGGCACCACCAGGATTTGCTGTGACGTTGCCGACAGCGGCGCAGTGGCGGAAGCCTTTTCCAATATCCCGGAGGTGGACATTCTGGTGTGCAACGCCGGGGTCTGCTGGTATGGGCTTTTGACGGATATGCCGGAAACCGCGTGGGACCGGATTTTTGCCGTAAACGTCAAGGGCATTTGCAACTGCGTCAAAGCTGCCATGCCCGCCTTTCTGCGCAAACACAGCGGCAGCATCGTCACCGTATCCAGCATGTGGGGACAGGTGGGGGCGTCCTGCGAGGCGGCGTACTCCGCCACCAAGGGAGCCGTCATCGCCCTGACCAAAGCCCTTGCCAAGGAGCTTGGCCCCAGCGGCATCCGGGTCAACTGCGTGGCCCCCGGCGTGATTCTCACGGATATGTGCGCCAGTGTTTCGCCGGACACGCTGGAAGAACTGGCACAGGAGACACCGCTGGAGCGCAACGGCACACCGGAGGACGTGGCAAAGGCGGTGGAAGCCCTGGCGGACGCGAAATTTGTCACGGGGCAGGTTCTGGGCGTCAGCGGTGGATTTGTTATGTAAACCATCCAGAAGGAGAAAAACTATGAAGGTTTCAATTGGCTGTGACCACGGCGCACTGGCGCTGAAGAATAAAATGGTGGCCCATCTGGTGGCCCGGGGCTACGATGTGAAGGACTGCGGCACCTATACCGCCGACAGCTGTGACTATCCCGATTTTGCCGCCGCCGCGGCGAAGGCGGTCGCCAGCGGCGAGTGCGAGAAGGGCGTCGTCCTGTGCACCACCGGCATCGGCGTGTCCATCACCGCCAACAAGGTGCCCGGCATCCGCTGCGCGCTGCTCAGCGATGTGATGTCCGCCCGGCTGACCCGAGAGCATAACGACACCAACATGATGGCTATCGGCGCCGGAGTGGTGGGCGAAAAGCTGGCGCTGGAAATTCTGGACACCTGGCTGGACACCCAGTTCAGCGGCGAACCCCGACATCAGCGCAGAATTGACAAGGTCATGGCGCTGGAAAAGGAATAAGCATCCATTGAAGTGCGTGCTGCGATTGCAGCACGCATTTTTTCTTCCCTAATGGCCAAATCAGGGAACGGTACCAAGCTGTACCCAATGGTGTAACGATGATAGACCAGCCGGGCACGCATTGGCCGGCCGTGCTATGGCCTTAAGAAAAATGAAAGGAATTCTTAAGAACTCCAAATATTGACAATTTTCTGTACCGCTGTTATACTAACTGTACTAGAACAGCTAGTACAGTTAAGGAGGGATGATATGGTACACTTGGATTATCGGGACGCCCGACCGATCTACACCCAGATCATCGACGGTTTCAAGGAGCAGATTTCCACCGGGGTTTTGCAGTCGGGGGAGAAGCTGCCCAGCGTGCGGGAGCTGGCCGGAGAGCTGGCCATCAACCCCAACACCATCCAGCGGGCCTACCGGTCTTTGGAAGTGGAGGGCTGGATTGCCACGGTGCCCGGCAAGGGCTGCTTCGTGTGCAGCACCAGCGACAGCCGGGAACGGGAACGCCAGCGCTGGTACCACACCTTTGACGACGCCACCACCGCGCTTATCGCCCTGGGCGTCACCCGGGAAAATCTGGTTGATCGGATAGGAGGAACGCTGAATGCTTGAAATGAAGAATGTAACAAAAACCTTCGGGGACTTCAAGGCCCTGAATAACCTGAGCCTGACGGTGCCCAAGGGCGCAGTGTACGGTCTGGTTGGCCCCAACGGTGCGGGCAAATCCACCGCCATCCGGCACCTGACCGGTATTTACCGGCCCGACAGCGGCGAAATCACCGTAGACGGTCAGCCCGTCTACGAAAACCCGGAGGTCAAGGCCGCCATCGGCTACATCCCCGACGACATTTTTTACTATCCCTCCGCGACCATGGAGGATATGCGGAAATTCTATAAGGGAATTTACCCCCAGTTTGACGACGCCCTCTATGACCGGCTCTACGACATTTTCCGCCTGCCGAAACGGGGGCAGATTCGCCGTTTTTCAAAGGGTATGCAGAAGCAGGCGGCCTTCCATCTGGCCCTGTGCACCCGGCCCAAGACCCTGATTCTGGACGAGCCGGTGGACGGCCTCGACCCGGTAATGCGGCGGCAGGTCATGAGCCTGATTTTGTCCGACGTGGCCGAGTACGGCACCACGGTGCTGATTTCCTCTCACAACCTGCGGGAGCTGGAGGATGTCTGCGACCATGTGGGCATCATGGACCACGGCGAAATGCTCATGGAAAAGAGTCTTGCCGATATGCAGGGCAACACCCACAAGCTGCAAATCGTGGGCGGCGTGCCCGAAGGGCTGGAAATTCTCCACGAGAGCACCTCCGGGCGGCTGAAAACCCTGATTGTCCGGGGCGCGGCATGGGAGATCAGCACGAAAGCCGCCGCTGCCAAGCCCGCCTACTTTGACGTATTGCCCCTGTCTTTGGAAGAAATCTTTATTTATGAATTGGGAGGTGCCGATTATGCAGTCAAAGAAATCCTGCTTTAATCGTGCCGCGTTTGTAAAAAATCTCACCCGGTTTGCCCCTGTCCTGGCGCTTTACACCCTGCTGCTGCTTCTGCTTATGTTGGTAATGTGGAAGCAGGCCGGAGACATCTACCCGGAATACTATTTCCTCTATCAGACCGACGAGATTTTCGGCTGGACTTCCTTCATCAATCTGGCCTACGCCTGCCTGATGGCTCAGCTTCTCTTCGGCGACCTGTATAACACCCGGATGTGCAATGCACTGCACGCCCTGCCCCTGCGGCGGGAGACCTGGTTCCTGACCAATGTGGCCTCCGGCCTTGTGTACTCCCTGATTCCCACCGCCATTGCGTCTGCCGTTCTGCTGCCCATGCTGACGAGCACCATCTTCGCGGGTGCGTGGAAGATTGCCCTGTGGTATTTCCTCATTGCCAACGTAGAATATGTCTGCTTCTTTGGCATTGCGGTGTTCTGCGCCATGGTGGTCGGCTCCCGGTTTACCATGGTGGCAGGCTACGGCCTGATTAACTTCGGCTCCGCCATCCTCTACTGGCTGGTAAACACCGTCTATACCCCCATGCTCTACGGTATGGTTACCCCCAGCGCTCTGGCCGAAAAGCTGACGCCCATAGAGTATATGCTGAATATCCATGTGGACGTGCAGGATTCCACCAGACGCGCCCTCTTTGACGAGGTGGGCCGATTGGTTACCGGCGCACAGGGCACCTATGAGGTGACGGGACTGAACTGCCTTGGAATGCTGGCCATTGTGGGCATTATCTTCGCCGTACTGGGCCTGATTCTGTACCACTACCGGAATCTGGAATGCGCCGGGGACGCGGTGTGCAGCCGGAAGCTGGTGCCCCTGTTCCAGGTCTTAAGTGCCATGTTCGTTGCCGTGGCGGCGGAATTCGTGGCGGGCGAGATCATGGGCTACGGCAACAGCGTGGACTGGCTGAAATTCCTGTTCCTGTTCAGCGGCCTGATCGTGGGCTGGTTCGCCGGAAAGATGCTGGTGGAGCGCTCTGCCCGGGTGTTCCGACTCAAAAACTGGGTGGGCCTTGGCATTCTGGCGGCGGTTCTGGCGGTGAGCATGGGCCTGACCAAGCTGGACGTGCTGGGTCTTGAGGAGCGGATGCCGGACATCGGCGACATCGCCACTGTGCAGTTGAACAGCTATAAGATGGAAGACCGCTCCGACATCGAGACGGTGCTGAAATTCCACAATCTGGCCCTGAACGACCGGGTAAATCAGGACGGCGCCTATGTGCTGGAGGACAACGGCGAGTATGTGCGGATGGAGGATTCCGACTACCGCTACTGGCAGGAGGGCGACCCCCTGCCCCAGCAGAGAATGGCAACTTCCTGTAATCTGACCTACACCCTGAAGAACGGAAAGACCGTTCAGCGGTGGTACAACGTCTGGGTGGACAGCGCCGCCGGTGAGATTCCCAGGAAGCTTCTGAGCCGCTGGGACGCGGTGAATTCCGACACCGTGGAAATTAACGGCAAGACTGTGGAGACCCTGCCGCTGGTGCTGGACTCCATTGAGAATGTGTACTGCTCCACCAAGGACGGTAAAACCCCGGAGGAGCTGAAAACCCGGGCCGCCGCCGAGAGCCTGATTCGGGCCGTCAAAGCGGACTGCGCGGCGGGCACCATGGCCCAGAACGAAGCGTATCACGACAGTGTATTCGTCATTTCCCAGTACGACGGCGAGTCCTATGAAAACAGAAGTGCATACATCTCCCTGTCCAACAGAAACTACAGCTGGTATGTGAACGTGTACGCCGACTGCGAGAACACCATCCGCTGGATGCGGGACAACGGCCTGCTGCCCGAAAACATCACCATCCAGCCCCATGGCTCCAGTCCACGGTATTATTAAAACAGCAAGGCGGGGTCAGTGACCCCGCCCAATGAAAGGAAAAACACTTATGAAAAAGAGAATGACCGCCGCCATCGCGGCAATGATGGCCCTCCTGCTGTGCGCCTGTGCTCCCCAGAACCCCGCGCCCAGTGTGGAGACTACCTCCTTTGAAGAAGCTATCGCTACCAGAAACTCTCCCGCCCGGAAAGCTTTCCGGGAAGCCCTCAAAACCATCCACGACGATCTTACCTGGCCCTTCTTCCCGGATGCCATGAAAATCGAGATCGTGGAGCCTGCTACCATTGACGATCAGCAGTTTGCCATCTTCGACGTGGACGGCGACGGAGAAGAGGAATTGCTTGTGTCCATCACCGATACCTACACGGCGGGGATGCACGAGGTAGTTTTCGGCTATGATGCAGAGAAAGATGAACTGACCATGGAAGCCGAGGGCTTTCCCGGCATCACCTACTACCCCGGCATGATGAAGATTCTGTCCTCCCATAATCAGGGCCACGCGGGAGATGTGCTCTGGCCCTATGGCGTTTTGACCTATGACGCGGCTTCTGACAGCTACCAGTTTACCTGCTCCGTGGATGCGTGGGACCGGAACCTTTCCGAAACGGACTTTGAGGGAAATCCCTACCCGACAGACATTGACGTGGACAATGTTGGCCATGTGTACCTGATTTCGGACAGCGAGGGCGACCACACCCTGAATCAGGCGGATTTTGAAAAGTGGGAAGGGTCGCTGTTTGCCGGCAAGGAGGAGATCACCATTCCCTGGCAGTATATGACCCTCGGCAATATCAGCTGATACTAGTTTTTCATAAAACGGTTCAATACCGTTTTATGAGACCGTGTTCTCGCGGTCAGCGGCATCGCCGCTAAAAACGTAGTCCATACATTTCTCGCCGCCACTGGCGGCCTGCGCGATAAGCGCAGGATAAAATGGTGTTAACCATTTTATCGAAAAATAGTATGAACCCTGTCAAAACGTGAAAAGCCCCCGGTTTCCCAAAGGAAGCCGGGGGTTCGTGTATATTAACAATAGAAATCGCGAATCTTCTTGGCGCGGCTGGGGTGGCGCAGCTTGCGGATGGCCTTGTTCTCAATCTGGCGGATTCTCTCACGGGTCACGCCGAAAATCTGGCCCACTTCTTCCAGGGTGTGGGTGCGGCCGTCATACATACCGAACCGCATCCGCAGCACGTCCGCTTCCCGCTCGGTGAGGGTATCGAGAATCTCTTTCAGCGCCTCGGCAAGCAGGGCGTTGGAGGTGGCGTCGGCGGGGCCGGGGGTGCGCTCGTCCTCCACGAAGGAGCCGATGGAGGTGTCCTCTTCATCGCCCACGGGAGTGTCCAGGCTCAGGGTGTCGGCGGCGGTGCGGTTTGCC
>JAXEXE010000061.1:0-3631 GCA_034113565.1 Faecousia sp. | reverse complement strand
TCATCAGGTAAATAATGTCGCGGCTGGTGAAGTGTGCTCCGGCCTGCTCGTCATAAGACTCGGAGAATTTCCGGATCAGTTCCTCAAAGATATAGCCCATGTCAGCGGAGGTGATTTTCTCCGGGGACATATCAGCTTTGGTGGAATTAAACTCCTGCAGGGTCACGAACAGAACGCCGCCCTTTACCATCAGCTTCACGGTGTTGGTAAAGTCAAAGTTATCGATGATGTCTTTGATATTAGAGGAAAAACCCTGCAGATAGGCTTCGAAGTTGATTTCCACATTGTCCGGGTCAGCGATCAGCTTTGCAAAATCGTAGTTGCTGGTATTATAGAAATCAAAGCCTGAGATACGGCACAGAATTCCATCACGGGCAGCACCTTCAATATGCTGTGCGTCGAGTTTCTTTGCCATCTCCACAACGGCTGCCTTGGTGGGTTTCAGAGCGTCATCAAAACGCTTCAGCACGGTCATGGGCAGAATTACCTTGCCGTACTCATGGGGCTTGAAAAGGCCCACCAGGTGGGTGGCAATTTCCCAGATTAGATTGGCTTTCGCCTGTATATTTGCATTTGTCTGCTTTTGCAGCTCATTCATGGACATAAGTTCGTTCCTCCGTTTCCGAAAGGCTTTTGCAGCTTTCCATAGTAACCTTCCATCACCATGTGTGTCATGTAAAAGGACTATTGATTTTCGCCGTGGTCAGAAGAATCTTCGCGGATATATTCCACAATATCGCCGAAGTCCGTATCCAGCGTGGCACAGATTTTTTCCAACACAAGCATGGCCACGGGTTCGTCCCTGCGGAGCTTTGTCATGGTATTAGGGGCCAGTCCGGCAGCCTTGCGCAAATCGGCTTTGCTCATCTTTCTGTCAATCAACAACTTCCACAGTCTGTTATACGAAACGGCCATATAGGAAACCTCCTGACAACATTACAAGTATACAGAATAATTATATCACATTTTGTCAGAGTTTTCAAGATACTGTCGCAAGAACGTGCGATTATATAACGAAATAGTTGAACTCATGCTTGCGGCAAGGTACAGAAATCGCAGCATTTCGCCTTTCAACTCTGTGCCAATCATGCACATATCCAAGTGTGATTTCGTTACCTTTTGGCATATCCACTCCGATAATTTGCTTGTACAGTCAGCCGTTTCCCGTTTTTGGGGTATCCCCCCTTGCGAATTACGCAAAAATTTGCGTGAAGCCCCGCGCCGGTCTTTATACAAATTGAGCGTAGGGATTTTGCCCCCCTTGGGGCCACCGCATGACAGCAATTATTTTGTACCTCTTTTTGCCCTTTCCCGGTAGTAATACTCCTTTGATTTGAGTTTATTCCTCACACTCTGGCATTCCAGCGTTCCGCAGTATTTCTGCCGGTTTCCCCGTTTTATGAACGCCTTACCGCAAGCCTGGCAGAACGCAATATTGGTTTTGCCGCCGTAGTCATCCAGGGCGTTGGCATTCACTGCCATAAATCTGGCAAGACCGAAATAGGCTGCGTCCACCACGGATTTGACGGAGGGTTGCAGCTGGATCTGCCCGGTGGCGAGATCATACTCCAGTCCCATATTCAGCTTCGATATTTTCTCGACAAACCGCTGCAGCACCAGAGGGCGGTGTGCGCAATCCGTCCGATACCACTCCCGGAGCAGATTCTCCTGTTCCGGCACACAGACACCGTCGTAGATCCTCTGGGCATCGGCAGCTTTGCCCTCCATCAGACTACGGATAGCGAATGCTGTCATGGTGTCGGTATAGAGCTGCTCCAAATCCCGCACCATATCTTCCACAAAAACGCGATAGGATTCCAACATATTCACCATGCAGTCCCAAAAGCCGTTCGGATCATCGTTGTTTATTTCCAGGTGCGCCACATCATCTCCGTAAAAATAGTAAGGATGAATATTCTCCATACTCCACCGGATCAGAATCCGTGCACACTCCTCTGGAGGCTTGTTCCGAAGTTCCAGGTTCAGATTGCACAGCTCAATCAGCAACTCCTGCCCGGAAGGGTAACCCTTATAGACCTTGGGAAATTGCCCGGGGGTGTATTCCGCAAATATCGTTAGCTTACCATCCTCGGTTCCAATTCTGTATGAATGGAACCGGAGGGTGTGTTTTTTTATGTCTCCGATTCCGCCGATCTCATAATCCGTCAGTTCTCGTTTCAGATCCATAGAGTCACTCTCCTTTATCACCAAAAATCTTACCGTTAGAGTTGCGTATTTCATTATTGTTCTTACCGATAGAGCAAAGATTTATGCTCCTATTATATGCGATAATACAGCCAAACACAAGAGAAGGGAGTGAAATATATGAAAACGAGTTCTAACAAGTCCGTATTCAATCTCAAGGAAGCGGCGGCTTACCTGGGAATCAGCGTACCCACCCTGGTGCGGTTGCTGGGGAGCGGAGCCATTCCATATCGCCGTGTGGGACAGCGGTGGCTCATTGCACGCTCTGCGCTGGATGATTGGCTGAACAAGAAATACTAAGAAAGGAGTGATCACTATGGCCGAAAACACACCAATCATCGTGTACACGGCAGAGTGCATCGGTAACGCAGCCAACTGCCTGTATCCCAATGAAGCCAAAATCACGGATGAATTCTCCGCGAAGCAGGCCTTTGCCACAGACATGGTCTGCGCCCGGTACAAAAACAACTATCGAAACACCGCAAACTTTGAGGTTGCCAACGCCCTGCCCGGGGACTGTGACAACGACCACTCCGATGAGCCTGCTGACTGGGTCACCCCGGAGGACATCGCAGACCTCTTTGCCGATGTTCCCTATGTGCTGCACTACAGCCGCCACCACATGAAGCCCAAAGGCGAGAAAAGCGCCCGCCCCCGGTTTCACATTGTTTTCCTCATTGATCCGGAGCGGGATACAGACCGCTATACTGCTCTGAAGCAGCGCCTGTTGGCGGCATTTCCATTCTTCGATGCCAACGCCATGGATGCCGCCCGGTTCCTGTTCGGCACGGAAGATCCCCAGGTCATCTATCACCCCGGCACGATTACCCTGAATGCCTTTCTGAACGACTTGGAAGAGGAACAAGCCTTTGCTGAACTGGGGCGCACCATTACCGAGGGGAGCCGTAACAGCACCATGTCCCGGATCGGAGCCAGGATCATCAAGCGATACGGCGATACCCCGGAGGCAAAAGAGCTGTTCCTCCAGGCTGCTGGGCAATGCTCCCCACCCCTGGAGGAGCGGGAGTTGGAAAGCATCTGGGCAGGAAAGCAGCGGCTCTATGCCAAAATCTGCAAGCAGCCCGGGTATATCCCACCAGATACTTACAATGGCCTTGACCCCGTAGTCTGGGACAAGCCCATCCCCTTTGACGAATACGAGCTCCCCACATTTCCCGTGGAGGCATTACCGGAGATCATTCGCCGCTATGTACTGGCGGTAGCGGAGTCCACCCAAACCGCTGTGGATATGGCGGCGGTGGAGGCTCTGGGCGTTGTGTCCCTGTGCAGCCAGGGAAAATACTTCATCCGGGGCAATGCGGACTGGGCAGAACCCCTCAACACCTACACGGTCGTCATCCTCCCACCTGCGGAGCGAAAATCCTCGGTGCTGTCCATGATGATTCACCCGGTGGAAGTATTTGAA
>JAXEXE010000060.1:0-3165 GCA_034113565.1 Faecousia sp. | reverse complement strand
CAAAATGATGTGTCCCATCTCTCCGCCTCCTTACAGGGTCTCATCCGATTCTTTCTGCAACTGAACACCATACTTGAAAACAGCCACCAAGGCCATAGTTACAACAAAAGCAATCAAAATGCCCCATTGAATACTGACATTTGTGCTTTTTCCGGCGGTCAAGAAGCTTTCCAGCATCGTTTCACCGATAGAGGCGAACACTGCAACAGGAAGAAGAGAAAAACCAAAGCTTCTCATTCTATTTACAACTTCACAGCAAAAGGGCGATTCACACTTCGTCAGCACCGCGAACAGCCTTCTCAGCATCCAAAGCGCAGCAGCTGCAGATGCCGAAAACACCGTCAGAAAAATAAATACCGTTACCAAATCTTTTACATTATATTCCTCAGGGGACGTATCCGCCTCCATGACTTTGGCGGTTTCGTCAGAGTGTATTTCCGCCGAGGCGTATGACTGGTTGAAAATCTTCAGTTCGGCTTGGAACTCCTGATTTTCGGGTGGGATGGCTTTCTTTTCGCTATCCTCAAGCATATACTCCGGGAACTCTTTTCCCGAATAGGTAAAGCTTCCGCCGAGGATGCTCCACAGCGTATCAAAGCTTGCTTTGTTAAAGCGGAATTCAGCGTGCTCGACCACACGAACCGTCAGAGCATCCTTCGGGAGCGTTGCTACAAAAGCAGTCGCAATGCAGCAGCTAACTGTTATAAGCGCTGCGATTACGGATAAAACTGTCATAACGATTTTTCCCACCTTGCCGAACAGGTGGAATTTTATAATGGTGTTGGAGTTCATATATGACCATTCCCTTCTGTGAAAGGCATCCACAAATAATTAGATGCAGTAGGGCTTTCACTATCGTGAGTTATTGAGAAGAATTGTTTACAAGGCAGTTATGCTAAAAATCAAATCAATGCAGTGGCGCTTCCCAAGCAGTTATTTCAGGCCATAGCGCCGTATCAAAGCAATCGCGGATGCAATCGCTGTAGTATTGTAGCTTTGCTATAAGACCCGGTGCATCCCGGAACAGTGTGCCGCTGTCCTCGACCGCGTATTCAAAGATCCGTGCGCGGTCCTCTGTTGCGTTGATCATGGAGTAGTCGTCGATGAAATAGGAATACCATTCCGGCTGAATGTTGGTGCCCAGCGAACCGTATTCCCCGGTATAGGTAAAACCATCAGGGTTAAGGGCAGACCATCCCTCCTCGGTAAACAGTGCCTCATCGCGGTACGTTGCGTCCCACGCAAGCCGCCTGTCAATGGCGTGAGAGAGCTCGTGCCAGACAGTATTCTTGCTGAGTGAATAAATATCAAGGACGATTTTGCATACGCTGCCGTTTGCGTCCGTGAAGGCGGCGTAACTCATGTCACCGCCGAAGCCATTTGTCGCGGCCAGCCCGCCGACGAGCTGGAACTGCACGCGGTCGATGTGTCCGTAGATGAGTTGCCGGAAAAAACCTTCCGGAAAAACAGACAGTGCATCCTCCAGAAGATCCAATCCTGCGGATACAGGCCCGTAGTCGGAGACCGGATAACAACTGAAGGATGTAAATTCCGTTTCGCACTGGTCGGCAATGCGGATCTCGATGCCAAAGTGGTCGGAAAGCGACTTCGCTCGTTCATAGAGCGAAGCATCTGCGCTCATGCCGTCAGGTGCGGCTTGGAGGTCGGCAAGGGACTGTGTTTGCAGGTTTTCACCGTTTGTGTTCGCACGGATATCCCAAAACAGCAGGCGATTACATCCCTCACCATCGTTTACCAGCAACAGGTAGCCGCCAAGTTCCTCCGTCCAGACGATGCTTTGCACATACCGACCGGGCAATGCACAGGTTGAGAGGAAAATGCCCTTAGAATCGTAAAGCGACAGAGTTCCGTCGAGACCTGTCAACAGGAGGTGACCCACCGGATCAAGCAGGGAAAATGTACCGCCTTGTGCAGTGATCACGCGGGCATTGGTATCCACTCCGAAAGCAAAGGTGTCCTCCTGTCCGTAAAAGCCTGCAAGCCACATTTTACCGCTGTGGCAGATTCGGAAGAAATCGCCGGAAAACGGAGGCTCGACCAGTTTCCCGCTTGCAAGATTGAGGCATGAAGCGGTATATCTCTGTGTCTCACGGTTGACACCGGTGAAGCAGACATTTGTATCCGTCACGCTGCATATGCTCAGTTCGGCCAGATCAAGGAAGAAACGCTCCTTTCCCGTCGAGAGGGAGACAGCACAGATTCCGTCCAGATAGCTGCACTTGTATAGCGTATCAAGATCATAACCAAGGAACCATTGCCCCGGATCTGCGGAAAGAGTGTAGCGTGCGGTCTCCCGAAGGAGCGCATCCAGCACGACGACCGTTCCAGACTGACTGTCGCATACGGCAATGTGATCCCCTAGAATCTGTGGTTCGACAGATTCGGTAAGCCCCACCGTGCAGCTTTGCAGCGCTTCGCCGGTTGTAGCGCTCAAGAGCGTCAGCTTTAGCTCGCTGTTGCCGTCGCTGATGTAGCTGCTTGTCGTCATTAAAAGATTATCTGCAAAGGTGCGAAGCATTGGATACTGCTGTGCCTCAATCTGTTGATTGGGAATGTACCAAAGAGCGCCGCTATCGTCAAATGCCTCGCACGAATCAAGGAGCACCGCTTCCTTTGCGCCGGAGCTTTGTGTGTCGGCTTCGCCCGGAACACCGCAGCCGGTCAAAAGCAGGCATAGCGCAAGAATAAGCAAAAGGGTTCGTTTCATATATGACTATTCCTTTCTGTGAAAGGAACCCGCAAAGGATTAGACAATGTGGGCGCTTTCACTATAAAGAGTTTTTTGATAGAATTGTTTGGAGAGTAGGGAGGTAGGTGCAATGGGGTATGCTGCGATGATTGTCATGCTTCCTCTCCTCATTGTCAGATCACTCTTTCGTTAAGCACAGCCCAAATAATAACACCTGCTGTCAGCAGTACAGTCGTTGCCGCCGACAGAAATCTTGTCTTCCACTTCTGCTGCATCCCCATAAGAAGAACGGCAATGATCGCAGCACAGGAAACGACCGTCAGCAAGTGCCGAGGGAACGCACTGTACAATTTCAGAAAATAGCTTACTCCCATCAGGGCAACAATGGTATTGCCGATACCGAGAATTACCGCACCCAACACATTCTGCTTTTTGGCAAAGAAAGCGACTGCTCC
>JAXEXE010000059.1:0-16196 GCA_034113565.1 Faecousia sp. | reverse complement strand
AGCGGCCTGAACTGGTCTGTCAACAACGGTCATTTTTCCGCCAATGGTATCGTAACACAGGCCTATCCGCGTGTGACCTTGTCCTCCCTTGGCATGAAGCCTGTCACACTGGGGCCGGGAACATATCGGCTGCATCAGTTGAACGCCAGGCACAGCACAACCGATACATATCCTCGGATTTACGGAAAGGACGGGGATAAGTCCGCATATATCACCTGCCTGACCGACATCGAGATCGAGACTGGTTTTGTTGGTACTGTTCTGTATCTTACAGGCAGCTTAATCGACAAGTCTGTAGACGTGGAGTTTGACCTGATGCTGGTCAATTCGAATGTCGCGCCTACGTGTTATGAACCATACACTGGTGGCAAACCGTCCCCGTCTTCTGATTATCCGCAGGAGATCAAGCGCGTAGAAAACTGCTCCATCACCGTCACAAGCGCGGATGATGCGCAAAGTCAGACAACTGCCATCCCATTTACCATGAGCGGAGCAAGCGGTATCCGGGACGAGTTGTATGTGTACGCGGACGGAACCGGAAAACTGATACGAAACTATCCCGAAACACTCGATCCCACAAAAACCGTTTCGGAGCAGGCTTTGGAAGCGCCTGTAGAAACGATTTTGGATGCCGAACAGGTCAAGGCCCTGTTCGATCTTCGCACCTATTACGGAGGCACAGGCATCACATTTTCCAGCGGGAACGGTGTGGAACCGAAAGTCAATTTCGACTATGCCTGCTCCCTAGAGAACTTCGTGGAGTATATCAAAGCTGCCCAGGGAGATGATCGGAAATTTATCTATGACATGAACGATCGCATAACGGGCACTGAATACGAGGCCGCGCTTGCCTATGTGAATTCCGAATATGCAGCCGCACTCGCAGAACTGGAGGTATGACAATGCTGTACAATACTTTGAAGAAACTGATATCCCGGGACGGCTTAACTGCCGACCTGATCCGCAAGGTTGATGTATTCTTCGCCCTCGGGAAGCTGACCGAGACCGAATACCGGAGCCTTTTGAATTCTTAAAACAGCAGCAATCGCAGGAACGGCAGGCTCAAATGGGCCTGCCGTTCGTATTATTTTTCCCTTTTTATAAAAATCTCTATAAACTGCTTCAAAAAACCGAAATTGATTTTAACTGCCGACGCTGCCACGACAATAAGGCTCAGCACCTGCAAGGGCCATCGCCCGCAATAAAAGGCAGCCGTAGCAATGGCAAAGAGAATTATCAAAGCAATGGCCTTCTTCATTGGCATTTGGATCTTACAATACCTCTTGTTCACATCCCACAGCCGCCAGAAGCTGATGGTCATATAGCCGCACACAGAAGAAAGGGGTGCTGCATACATGCCGATGACCCGGATCAGGGCCAGATCCACGAATATATTGACAAACGCAGCAACCATCGTAGACGCAGCCACCTTCTTCGTTTCGTTGTGTACCAGATAGATCGGGCTGATCAGTCCGATCACCACATTAAAGAACACCGCAAGAAGATACAGTGGTATCAGGCCATAGGCTTCAGAAAATTCAGAACCGACGAGGAACTGGAATACAAAGGGCATACATGCGACGATGCCGATAGCAAGGCAGGCGAACAGGCTGACCATCTTATCAAACATCTCGCCGATATATTCTTTTCCTCCTTCATCCTTATAATGCAGAACAACCTGTTCGCTCCAGGATGCATTGAAGATATAAAATACGGTCGTGTAAATAGACGAGATTTTTGCCGAGACTGCAATCAGTCCGTTTACAGCAACGGACAGAACACGCGAAACGATCACCCGATCCGACGCATGTATCACAGACCATGACAGTTCATTCGGCACTAAAGGCAGTGCATAGTCCAGAATCTGCCGGATCCTTTGCCTGTCAACGCTTCTGAAGGACAAAAGCTTCCACATTCTGCATTTCAGGAAAACGATGATGCCGCCGAGGATCGGGCCTGCAATATATGCAAACAGCATATACTTCAGGTCCAGCCGCAGAACCGCGATAAACAGAATGTTCAGGATGATGGTTATGGAACTGGCCAGGAAATTGCCAAGAGCGTAATACGCATTTTTTCCAAGCCCCCTGGAAATGCTTCCGATCGTATTCAGGAAAATCGCAGCGCCAACATGGAACAGCAGATACCAGCTGTAAGGAACCGTCAGCAGCGGTTGAATCAGGCAGAACAGCACCGTGTATACCGCAAAGGCAGCCGCCGAAGCGAATACCACCGATGAACAAATCTGCCTGATGTTTGCCTCATCATCCCGGTTTGTCACCAGATACCGGAAGATCGCAAGGTTCATTTGCAGACCGACGATGATTGTCAATACCGTAGAATACGTCGTCAGCAGGTCAACCGTTCCGTATTCCTCCGTTGTCAGAAGCGTGGTATACAACGGAAGCAGTAAGAATGTGACCAGCTTGGTACTCATTTGCCCGATGGCAATGATCCCGGTATTTTTGAATAGTTCCTTGCTTGTTTTTTTACTGTTTATATTGCCCAAAGAAAATTCTCCCTTTGTTTATCCTTTCCGAATTGCCGAACACAGTTTTTTCATGTTCCCCTTTACCTTCAAGGGAACCATATTTTTCACCGTCCGCTTTACCGTCTGAGCCAGCGGCAGCCGATAGGTGTACTTCTTTTCAAACGCTTTCTTCGGAAGGTTCTGAAAGTCCAGATATACTGCGTCCCGGATCTCAGGACGTTTGCAGGGTTCCCGCAGCTGGTGATTTCGTTTCACTTCTGCCGGGAGATCCAGTTCACAGTACAAAGCCTCCGACTTTACCTTATCCCAGAAGCGTTGTCCGGTCGGTGTCGAAAGAAGGACTGTGCTGACTTCGGCAGCGTATGGGAAACAGGAATACGTACCTCGGGTGTTACAGTCTCCAATGGTAATATCGCCCGCTCTCTCTGCCTGGGCATACCTGCACCCATAGCAGCTTTCCCGGTAGCTGGCTGATTTCAGGAACAGATTGTAATACGCATCACGGTTCGGCTGGATATGCCGGGTGGAAGCCGCGGACCTCACCGTAAGACGGAAGCAGCTGGACTCACAGGGGGTCTTGTCCCTGAAGGATACCTTCCCTATGCGGTTTGGATAGGTCCTGTTCACATGCCGCCGGAAGAATTCCTGGCTGGGCACACCATGACAGATGAGATCCACCAGAAGCATCTGCTCCAAATTTCGGGCAAACAGGTTTCTCACTGCCGATGCCTGGCAGGGTGTTCCGACAAACATCACCTTTTTCCCTGCATCCAGAAGATCTTTCATTTCCCCATACACACCTGAGGCATCGCTCTGGACATATTTTGAACCCTGCATCCTCTTCAGCCCGTCGAGGGTGTTGGTGACGGTGTGCTTTACGGTCAGATCCTCCATCATTTCCGCCCCGCAGACATATCCGCCTTCCCGAATCCATGTCTGTGCCAGCAATGGGAAGATGGCGCCGGAGGAACTGTTTTTCAGCATCTCCGCATTCTGGTTGACCGCCGCGCAGGATTCCAGTGCCGCGTGGGTATTGACATTCTTTACCGGACACACCCGGACACACTTTCCACAGCGAATACACGCTTCGCTGTCCAGATCAGGATACAGGAAGCCTTCTTTGTCAGGCTTCATCCGGATGCAGGACCGTGGGCACACCTGCGCACACGCTCCGCATCCTGAGCATTCCTGTTTCTGTATCACAGAGATATTATCCATAGTTACTGCCTCTTATTTCTGATCACACGATGTACGCAATGCCATTTTCAACCGCCTGCCGCATCTGCTGTTTCTTCTCCTCCGACAGCTGCGGTGACAGGCAGTATTCCTTTCCAAAGCACGGCTTGTCGGCGTGCTTTGCCAAATACTCGTCCAACGTGCATATTTTCCGTGCCGGATTTCCGGCCCATACTTCCCTGGGTGGTATGCTCCCGGTCACGACTGACCCGGCGCCAACGATCACGTCATCACCAATGGATGCTCCGGGCAGGACGATGGTGCCAACGCCAAGGAACACTCTGTTTCCAATAACCACCTTGCCGATCTTCGTATAACCCAGATGCTTTTTTGTGGAAGCATCATGGGCCAGAATATGCACCTTTGCTGTCAGGGTGCAGTCATCGCCAATGGAAATCAGAAAACAGTGCGCAGGATCAACGAACACACTGGGAGCGCAATGTAGATTTTTTCCAATTCTCAGGCCATTTTTTTGGGCCTTTACAAGATTAGTACCCCCCCCCGGAGACGATTAACATATTGCATTATTTTCATGGGAAAGCTGCTCCTTTCGTTTTCTGATATTGAAATGCACACAGGCAAACGCGATCGAGCACAGAAAATAATAGTGCCATTCAAAATGTCCATGCAGAGACACACCGCTGGCGAGCAAGATCATCAGCGGAAGATACGCCATCACCGATACGTGATACCGGGACTGCAGCCTGCAAAAATAGCAGACCAGTGCCACCAGTATGGCAATCGTCGGGATGACCCCAAACAGGCAGGCGGTTTCAATCAAAATATTGTGCGCTCTTCTGATCACAAGATTTCCGCTTTGGATTCCCCGGGTGTACGTGCTGTATCTCATTCCAACCAGCCAGCATTTCCAATCCGAAGCGATCCACTTTAAATATGTCTCAGCGATGCTCGTACGGCCGGTCCACAAATCATTTGCAGCAAAGCGGGTCATAAAGCTTCTCACAAGGAAATTATCTGAATGCGTCATGACATACCAGTAAAGAAGTACAAGCGCTGCCCACACACCGATAAGCAGCAGGACGCTCTTCATAACGCTTTTTCTGTTTTTCGCATTTCTGATGATCAAAAGCACCACATATCCGGTCAGTTCGACCGCAATCAGCAATATGGCTGTCTTTGAAATTGACAGCAGAGCAAAGGCCGCCATGATCGCACTGGCGATATGTGCAAATCTGCCATACCTCTTATCCTGATACGCCAGCATCAGGTTCGCCGCGATCAGCACCGCAATAAACTGTCCATAGAACACGGAATCACCAATCAAACCGGCAAACCGCGTACTGGAACCGACACCCTGAAGATACACATAGGATCTGGTATAGATGGAGTTTCCATTGATCTGCATGATATATCCGATGGCTGACGATAGGATGGCCGATACCGATGTGTATTGGACGGTATCCTGGAGACTGTCGCTCAGTGCTTCATCATTGAAAAAAAGAACCATCAGGAAAAAACGGAGCGCCCACTTTACCCAGATCTCCATATTGTTCATCGTGATGGTCAGCAGGCAGCAGACAAAAAAAATCAGAAACTGATTCCTGCCCATCTGAAACCGTCTTCGCCGCAAATACTGTACGCAATACAGAATCATCAGGAGATAGAACAGGCTGGTTGAACCCAACTTATAGGAGAACATATTAAAAAAGGGCATGGCGATCAATAATACTTCCGCCTGCATCTGCCCGGGAACCAGCGGAAACAGGCATATCATGATAAACACGAGCCCCAAATTCGCGGCTGTTACTCCAAAATACTGACTGATTCCAAGAAGCACCAGCAATGCCAGCTCTATATTGACATACTTCTTACGAACCAGCTTATTTCCCTCCATAGACTGTCCCCTCTGTCCTCTGTGCTAAAACATGGCGCAGATACGCCTCGGAGCGTTGGCGTTCCTCCCCCAGCAGTTCGTTGATCCTGCCTTCTTTTTCCGCGATCCGTTTCCAGTCCAGCTTATTCACATCTTCCACATTGGAAATCTGGAGTTCCTTCAGGTTTAACAGGCCCAGAATGTTTTCCAGCCGGCTGTTTCTGGTGGAATGGCGGTACACAATGACCTGCTTTTTCAGCAGAAGGCTCAATACCGTCCCATGGAAAGAATTGGTAATAATATAGTCCGCGTGGTCGAGCAGCCACAGGAATTCACAGGGTCCGTAGGCGCGAATCTGCGTGTCCGCATTGGGGTTCTTCTTAACACCGCCGTCTAGCGCAACGCAGGGAAGCCCTGTCTCCCTTTTCATTCTGGCGATCACATCAAAGCTGAATCCCGTATTCTGGATGGGATAGTACAGAATATACCGCTCCGGCAGTTTTTCCGCTGGCCGCTGGGCAAGGCTGCGCCAGTAGCTGCCGGGATACAGCAGCGTCGGGTCGATGCTCTGAACGATTTCTTCTGAACGCGTCAGCTCCCGGGCCTGCTCCACACCTGCCTTTTCCCGGATGCTGACAGCATCCAGGTGCGAGATGCCCCTGCGGAGCCATTCCTGATCCTCCGGACTCAAACTGTCCTGTCCAATGCTTGCCGCATAAGAGGCCAGAACAGCCTTTCCCTCCGGCACATAGTCAAAGAAAAAGCTGGAATCATACTGTACATGTCCAGGATTCCAAATCTGATCGCTTCCGCAAATATAGATATCATAGTCCCTATCGGCCGCTTTCAAATCCTCAGGCGTGTCATATCTCGGTGATACTCCGGGAAGATACTTCCGATTAAATTCCTGAAACAGGTTATATCGCTTCTGCTGGGCGCGGCCAATGATCGCCGCTTTGATTCTCTCTTTTACGGGCCAGGTTTTCCGTTTTACCGGGTCCATCGGGTCCAAAAAGCAGAGGGGACAATAGTTGATCACTTCCACTTCTCCACCCAGCTCCGCGAGCTTTTTTGACAGTGCATGGGCCTGAAGAGATGCCCCCGGATTCTTGGAACAATGTACTGTTAGCAGTCCAACTTTCATAGATTCATTCCTCTTTTACCGCAGCAATTCCGTCCACGCATCCATGATGTGCTCCGCCCGGAACTGCTCCGCCCGTTCCAGCGCCTTGGCGGCATAGCTTTTCGCCAGCGCCTTATCCGCGATCAGCCGGATGATTCCGTCCGCCAGTTTTTCTTCTTTTTCGGACAATTCCGTGCGTTCCATATCATAGTCGCCGCAGACGGGCACCAACACGCCGTACTGCGCCAATTCCACCTCTGACGTTTTCCAGTCCACCGGTGTGGAAGGTGCCAGTATCTCCCGGCAGCCGGCATCGCAGTCCGTCGAAACAATGGCAACGCCGCAGTTTGCCGCTTCGATCAGCGCCATGGGCAGGCCCTCCGCCTCAGCCGGGTTTGCGTAAATGTCCGCCTCCGCGATTTTACCGTGGGGATTTGGAAGATACCCCGGCATAGAGATCGAGTTCTCCAGGCCAAGCCTTGCTGTCAGCCCCTCGAACACGTCTCTCAATTCTCCCTCGCCAAGGAGCGTCAGATGGGCTTCCGGGTACTGCTCACAGACCTTCTTCATGGCCCGGATCAGATGCCACTGGCCTTTTTGACTGACAAATCGTCCCATGCTGACAATCTCAGTACCGGGCCGCCCGCTGTCTTTCGGGGGCAGCTCCACGGTCATATCGCAGAAATTGTAGATCGTCTTCAGCTTTGCTTCCGGGATGCCAAAATCCCGGATCATACTGAGTCTGACACACTCCGAAACGCAAACCATCACGTCCGACAGCGCGGCAACCAGCCGCTCCCGGAGCCTGACGCCGCGCGCAGGCGTTTCCATGACATGTACATAGGTGATGATCTTATCCTGACATCGGGAGAAGATATTTACATAGTTGCACATGGGCAGGTGGCTGATCGTAAACTGAATATGATTCTGCTTTTTGATCTTTCTCACCCGGTGGACCCGTTTTATCAGCGTCGTCACCTTTCCCACCGGCCCATTTGCAGGAGGCAGATGCAGGTCGATCAGCTGCCCCGCGTATGGGTAGGCGATCTCCTCCCCATCATGGACGATCAGGAACACATTGTAGTGTTTCGCGAATTCCAGGGACATATTTGCCGCCACCCGTTCCGCCCCGCCTTTATTGAGGGTCGAAACAAGAATGGCCACATTCTTTCTGTCAGCATTTGCCGGTTCATGTTTCTGCATAAATCTGTTTCTCCTGCCGAACAAGTACTATTTTTTCAATACCGCATCTATTTTCTTTGCAATAATATCCATCACTCGATCGGGATCATATTTCTTCACTTCTTCGATGCAATTTGACCGCATTTTCTGAACTTCTTCCGGATGCTCCATTGCGTAACGCATCCACTGCTCCAGTTTTTCCGGTTCTTTCCAGGAATAGAGGAAGCCCGTCCGTCCGTGCTCAATGATCTCAGAATTCAGATGCCAGTCTGTCGCAATGACCGGTAATCCCGATGAAAATGCATCGATCAATGTACCGGGAAAACCCTCCCCTTCAAAGACTGTGGGGAACAGCAGCAGATAGTACTCTCTGAGAATACGAACCGAATCCGCCGGATTTGCTACACCTTTATAAACCGCTTCTCCATGCGCGGACTCCAGCAGGGCGTGGAATTCTTCTTCATATTCCTTTTCGACCGGGCCATATATATCCAGATAGATTTTGTTGTTCTGTCTGTCCCTGTTGATCTCACGAACAGCCTTGACCGCGTCCGCTATTCCTTTCGCTTTGCATACTCTGCTGAACGTACAGACCCGAATGGTCTGCTGATCGACTTTGATCTGGCTTTCATCCAGAACGGACAATCTCTTAAAATTCGGCAGGTATTCCGCGTTTGTTACGCCGGCTTCCTGCAATTCCTTTACAAGCGATTTTGACTCCACATAGTTCACTGTAAAGCCATTCATTTCCTTTGCGAGTCTGGGATTATTCTGTGCATCCTTTCCAATTTTCCCCCCTATGCAGTCATGAATGATCGGTTTTTTGAGTACCGCATTCAACAGAGAAATGATTGGAAAAATCACTCTGCGCCCATTGGACGACAGGAGAACAAAAAGCACATCATCCCGGATCAGGCATCTAATAATGTCAAGCAGCAGTCTGAGCCGCTTTTTGCGGATCAGGAGATATGTATCCGCAATATCAATTTTCGCATTGGGATACTTGATCTTCAGTTCCTCCACCACGACCTGCGTTTTCACTGTCTGTCCGTCGCAGAGATTCGTTCCATAGGCCGTTCTGCCTATAACACCAATTCTAAACGCTCTCATAGTCTAGCGGGGCAGTACTAATCCCCTGATTCCTTTCCGTTTGCTGTCTCTCTCTGGCATCATATATCCAAACTCTTCCCTCAAAGAAATGATTGCTCTGCACTGAATGCACTCGTGAAGATTACAGCACCCGATAATTTGTCCTATCGATTCTGGAATTTCGAGATCTCCTGGTCAACAATTACGCCATCGCGCATGATCAGGCAATCGTTCAAAACGGTTCCGCATTCCCCGGTCATCAGCTCGTTGAGGAACGGGCAGATGACTTTTGAGTTATTCACCGAAAAGGTTTTATGGAACAGAGAGGGGGTATGATCCACCACATAATGTAAAATACCCTCTGCTTCATAGGTAGGTTGTTCGATCGTCGTCGGAATACTTGTCTCAATTCCACCGTTCCGGTCACAGCTTACATCGACGATCATGGCACCGCGTTTCATCCGTTTCAGGTCTTCCCGGCAAATAATATGATCCTTCCGCATAATATCCCACAGCACGCAGTTCACAATGACGTCATACGCGCCAATTTCCTCCCTGAGCAGTGACTCCGTGCGCCGGTCATACTGGGTCACATTTGCACCCAGCATATTCAGCACCTTGATCGCGCCGCGGGCTGTGTTTCCACGGCCAATGACCGCAACATTTGTTTCATAAGGCATCCGACCGTAGCACTGAAAAGCGTGCATCACAGCCGCCTCACCTGCCAGCTCGTTGTTGCGCCAGAAGATGTGCCTGCCTTTGTAGAACATCTTCTCCCACGCATATGCGGTCAATCTTCCATCGATCAGCTTGTCGGTAATATCCCGGTTCTGTGTTGCATGGACCCATCCAAATATCGTCTGGTCCGCAAGCCGGGAAAGATAGTCCGCATCACCGATCTTGGGATCACAGATGATCTGCTTTGTCAGAACTTCCTCTGGGGAAACCATATGGCAGCCGCAGGCTTCGTACTCGGAGTCCAGTATGCCGAGCACTTCGCCATATCCCTTTTCAAAGAAAAGAGACTCCGGATGCGCAATGCTCCCCAAATGCGCGGGAATGACCGCCCTTCTTTTCTCATTCTCTTTGTGGCTGATCGGAAACCCTACAGTTCTCTGCATACGCTACTCTCCTGTCGCTTCAAGCCAGTCTTTTTTCAATCCCCTGTCAGCACCCTGATTCAGCGAAATCTCCCAGTTATCGTTTCCCTCAATGAAACAGGGGCCGTCATCGGTAATGGCAATATCCCAGCCGATGGAACCGATACCGTGCAGCGTCCTGTGTGCACGCACTGCCGCCTCACACGCTTCCTCCCATTGCGGAACTTTGAATTCAGAGAATTTCACGCCGCTGTCCGGATGGACATCCGTCTTCAGTCCATAACCGGGCTTATAAAATCCAAACTGCTTCAGATAGCCATCGTCACGGACCCCAACTGCCAGTCCGCCCTTTGCCCAGTTATCGACGTTCCCGGTCTTTTGTGTTCCCACCCGCAAAATCGCACTCAGGACATACACCTTTCCGTTCTTGTTCACGGTAACGATTCTGAGCGTATTAATCGCGCCGCTGTTGATAACGTCCATTTCCCTGCTCTGTTTGATGCTTTTCTGGAAAATGCAGGTGCGCTGCCGTATCTGCTCCCATTTTGCCGTGAAATCATCAAAATCCTTCACATGGACGACAAAGGAGCCGCATTCGCCCTTCTGATCCTTAACGAAGTAATCCTTCTGTTCGGACAGACTGTCAATCGGGATCTCTTCAAACTCGCTGTTAAACAGCCTTCCGTTTTCTGTTACCGCAAACACCTCCGGGACCGAGAGGCCATTCGCTTTCATGTACTTATAGAACAGGTGCTTATCCCGCAGAAGAACCGCCTGATTATCCCAGCAATCCTTCGTTTTGTTTGCCCTATCTCTGCTTCTCATGAAACTCAGATAATCAACATAGGTATCGGCATCCGCTTTTTCTTTGATATCAAGGCCGTAAAGATTGTAGAAGCAATTCGCCTCGTGATATTTCAGCAGCCAGGCGGTATTCTCCGCAAACCGTACAAGCCGGGTTTTCCACTCTTTTTCAGGAAAATACGAGGGGCTGTCAATTACCTTCAGCATTTTGGGGAAATCCAAAACGATCTTGGCTGGCTCCTTGATCAAAAGGTACAGTATGGTATGGTCTTTGAGAAAACGAAAAATCTTTCTGTTCTCGTTCATACAGTTCCTCCGTTCACGCAACAACCACTCCGACGATCAAATAGCAGGCAGCACACACGGCCGCTACGGTAATCGCATAGGGAAGCTGCGTTTTCACATGGTCAATATGGTCCGCCGCCGCACCCATGGAGGAGAGGATCGTCGTATCACTCACAGGAGAGCAGTGGTCGCCAAACACACCGCCGCCGGCTACGGCCGCAAAACACGCCGCAACCAGGCTCGTCACTTCACCGCCGGCTGCATTGAACGCAAGCGGCAGGGCAATGGGCAGGCAGATCGCAAAGGTTCCCCAGGAGCTGCCCGTAGCAAAAGCCATCACCGCAGAAACGACGAAGATGACAAACGGCAGCATGGCGGGAGTCAGGAAACTGCTCGTGCAGTTGATAATGAAGTTGGCAGTTCCCATTTCCTTACTGAGTGTATTCAGCGGGTACGCCAGGGCAAGAATGATGATCGCGGGCATTGCGCCCTTGATTCCGAGAACAAACGTATCAGACAGCTCCTGAAGGGGCATTCCCTGCAGCAAAAGTGACAGCGACATACACAGTACAACGATCACGGAAGCTTCCATTACTTTCGTGCTCCCAAGCACCGCAAAGGTTCCAAAGGAGATCACAAGGAACAGCAGGACCGGCATCACAAAGTTCAGGAATACACGGGGTTTTACATTCGTGCTGACCTTCATGTCGGTCAACTCCGCGCTCATAAGAGGAACCGCGCCGTCCCGAAGGAGTTTTCCCTCATTCAGTGCCCGGGATTCCGCTTTCTTCATGGGGCCAAAATCAGGGATCGCTCCCGCGCAGACCAATCCAACGAACACCACCGTGAAAACCGCATAGAAATTGAACGGCATCGCCTTCACAAACAGATGGAACGCGTCAGACTGGGTGGCGATCGCTCCAACGCCAATGGTCAGGCCACACAGATACGCCGACCAGCTGGTGATCGGCAGGAACACCGCTACGGGAGCGGAAGTGGAGTCGCAGATATATGCCAGCTTCTCTCGGGAGATCTTGGCCTTGTCGCTCAGCTTGCGCATAACACCGCCGACAAACAGCGGGCTGAAAGAGTCGGAGAAGAAAATCAGGCAGCCAAGCAGCCAGGTGATCAGCTGAATGGATTTCCTCTTAAACCGCTTCTTATCCACGATCACGGTAAATCCCTCGATTGCTCCGCTTTTTTCAAAAAACGCAGCCATAACGGCAACCATCATATTGATCGTGACAACCCAAATAAAATCGGCATTGCCAAGGGACTCCTTCAGCAGATCCGTAAAGCCAAACACGCCTCTGCCTGCCATAACGGAGCCAACAATACACGCGATCGCCAGTGAAACGATGGTATTTCTTGTCGTAAAAGCAAGGATCACTGCAAGTGCCACAGGAATCACAGAGATCCAGCCCATTGTATCCAACATCTTGATTATCCCCCTTACGTCCTGCCCCAATGTCTCTTTTTCCGAACGCTGATCACGCCAGAACCATCAGGTTTCCAAATCTTTCATCCGTTTCCGCCAGCAGATTGGGGTCCATCCCATTGTCCGGAGAGAATGTAAATTCCCCAAAATAGATTTTTCCTTCCACATTGTAAAGGTCGATCCGCACAAACGGCATATTGGTAAATACGGAAAGTTTTGCGGCCAGTTCAAACATTTCATCCAGATGCTCCGGCTTTTCCACCGTGAAGCCCTCAGGATCTGAGAATCCTCTTTTGTTGTATTTGAGCACATTCCATTGTCTGTCAACAAAATAGAACTTAGGATTGCCGGTTTTTCTCTCGCTGCAGACCATCACGCAGTCAACATAGTCCTTGAAGCAGAAAAACTTGTAATCTACAAGCTCGTCATTGTGATCGCAGACATATGGCTCCGCAATGATCATCGGCTTGACATCCTTGTACGCCCATTCCCGGCCGTGCCAATAATAATTCCGCTTAAGACTGCCTTCCAGCTTCTTTCTGGCCATCGCATGATCAAAGCTGTTCTTATCCCGGCAGATCACAACGCTGTGGCTGTCATGGTTGCACTTAAGTACAAACTGATCCGGCAGCTTGGAAAAGTCGATATCGTCAAAGGAGGTCCAGGCCCCGATCGTGGGGATCAGATACTCCTCTCCGATAAAATCCGCAACGACGCGCTTTACCAGATACTTGTCCACAAGAGTGTTGAGCATCGGGTCATGCTTATTCAGTTTGATCCACTGGATCTTTTCGTTAAATGTCCTGGGATCGTCTACATTCAGCTTCTTTCCCAATTTCGCCCGATAGGCTAACGACAAATACAGCTTGTCCGGCAAAGGTCTTGTGAGCGCCTTGCTGACTTCTGTCAAAGACTCCTTAAGCCCCATAGTTATGTCCTCCAAATTACTTCTTCACATAAATTCTCTTTATGCTTGCATGGTATGCCCAGCCGATCAGGCAGAAGCAGGATTTGGGCAGGGACAGGTGCTCGACCCCCCGGTACAGATACCATGTTCTCTTCAAAGCGGAAAGCTTATTGGCGCTCAGGGACTGGGGCACCCGGCGGTACTGCGCCAGCACCTCGTTCTGCCCAACGAACTTCACGCCGTTTCTCAGCATTTGCAGCCAAGTCGCGGAATCCTGCCCGCGTCTTACATTGGGCATGACCAGAAGCTTTCTGTCTACCTTGTCCAGATCGACGATCACGCCGACGGTCTGAATGATCGTATTGGACAGCAGCTGGTTATAGGTAATGGTCTTGGGCATATGGACGATCTTATTCAGCGGTGTATCATCCGCTTCGATCTTTTCATAGTCGCAGCAGCTGAACTGGACATCGTTTTCTTCCATGAACCGGAGCTGCCGTTCCAGCTTCTCCGGCAGCCAAATGTCATCCGCGTCCAGATACGCGATGTACCGGCCCTTCGCGTTTTCCAATCCGACATTGCGGGCGATTGCCGCTCCGCTGTTGGTTTCCAGCCTGATATACCGGAATCTGGAGTCCTTACGGGCATAGGCGCGCACCAGCTCCGCGCTGTTGTCCGGGGAGCAGTCATCCACCAGCAGCATCTCCCAGTTCGGATATGTCTGGGCCAGGACGCTGTTCATGGTCTTTTCAATGTATTCTTCGCATTTGTATACTGGTGTTATGATCGATACCAAATCCATTTTTCTCTCTCCCTCTGCAAATTTACCTTTATTTGCTCCCGTCTCTTTTCAAAACCACAAAAATGGTTTTGAAGATGCACAGAATATCCAGTGCCAGCGAACAGTGCTTGACATAGTAATACTCCAGATCCAACCGCTCTTTATAGTTGATATTGGACCGTCCGTTGCAGCCCCACCAGCCGGTGATGCCGGGCTTGACCTGCTGATAGAGCTTCAGCCCCCCATGTTCTTCCAGCTCACCCGGCACCAGAGGCCGGGGGCCTACCAGGCTCATGTCGCCTTTCAGAACATTGATCAACTGGGGAAGCTCATCCAGACTGGTCTTGCGCAGGATATTGCCGATTTTTGTGATCCGCGGGTCATCGTCCAGCTTCTGGTTTTCCTCCCACTGGCGGCGGTACACTTCGTCCCGCAGCAGCTGCTTCAGTACTTCGTCCGCATTAGGAACCATGGAGCGGAATTTGTAGATGTAGATTTCCTTCCCATACAGGCCCAGCCGCTTCTGGGTATAGAAAATGGGCGCAGTATCCCCGGTCAGCAGGTACGCCGCCTTGACGATTACCGTCACAGGGATCAGCACCAGCAATCCGAGCAGGCCGCAGAACATGTCAAAAACTCGCTTCGTACTCAAATAGACAAGCTGGTTCGGCGTAAAGCTGTAAGTGCCGATGGCCAGTGTTCTTTCCGCTCCGACTTTTGCGACGAACTGGTTTTCGGTGGGGAAACCAAGCATGGAATCAATGTCCATATGGATTCCGATGCCATTGGACATCAATGTCTCATAGGTTTCCTTCGCGATGGTGCCCGGCTTCACCGCCAGCAGCACCTCCCGTGCATTCTTGGAAATGGCATCCTGAGCAAAGCCGTCGCCGCCGGCGCAGCCCACGACCCGGTACATAGAATGTTCTTCCGCCAGCGCGTTGCGGAGTACCTCATCCCGGTCTTCCTCCCCGCAGACCACGTACAGCGGGATCAGACGGCTCCGGGGCTTTCCTTTCATAACCAGCTGCTTCCAGATTTCCTTCAGCACCACCGCCGCCGCGAAGTAAATACCATACATTTCCAGCAGCATTTCCCGGCTGAACAGGATGCCGATCTTGAGCACATAGAACGCAAAGCAGGCCGCCAGCAGACTATAGACCGTCAGCTGCAATTCCTTCTTCACATCTGTCCGCATCGTTCTGCGGAAAATGCCGCTGTAAGGGTTCATGGTGAATGTGATGACAAGATCCAGCAGAACAACAAACATCATCAGGAACCGCCACTCAGCCTTATGGATCCAGTTGGCATCACCGAATTTCAAATAATAGGACAGCGCAAAAGCGCCAACCAGCACCAGCACATCGATCAGCATAAAGTCAAGGTGCTTCAGCCAGCTGTATTCTTCTTTGACGTGCATTCTCTTTCCCCCAGCTTTCCTTTTATTCTCTTCCCCGCCCAGGCAGCGCAGCCGCCCAGGACATATCCCGCCATATCAAAGGGCAGATCGGCGGCATCGAAGTGCCGCTCCGGGAGCAGTGCCTTAAAGCACTGGTCCAGCACCGACACCCCCGCCGTGAAGGGAAGGCCCCGCCAGCCGAAGCCCCAGCAGCAGGCAAAGCCCAGCAGAAAATACTCCGCCGTATGTCCCAGCCTGCGGGCATTGGCCCGAAGCCACCCATTTCCAAACAGCGTCTCCAAAAACATCCCGACTCGGTCAGACAGATTCAGAGACGCTTCACCATCCTGCAGGTTCAGCAGCAGGATCAACACCAGTACCGCCGCCGGAAATATCCATTTCGCTTTTTTCATGATCTCAAGTACGCTCCAAGCTTACGACGTTGAAAGCACTGCCCGCCTCGTCGCGAACATTTCATTTTCCAGAAACGGCAAAAATTGCACGTACATTCGACATGATTATACTCC
>JAXEXE010000058.1:0-16045 GCA_034113565.1 Faecousia sp. | reverse complement strand
TCAATAATTCTTTCCATATCCACTGGTAATTTCAGCTGGATTGGTGTATAATTCATTTCTGTAGTTTTCATTTTGTGGCAACTTTATGATACTACAAAACGGCTGCAACCTCAACTGGCTGCAGCCGTTTCTTTCGCATATTTTTGTAGCCAGTGCCCAAAGGCACTGGCTACGATCCTGAGGGACTTTTTTAACAGCCCCGATTTGTTCTCAAATTTTGAACCTTTCCGTATCAGAGCCAGAAACTTAGCAAATACGTTCCCTTAAGGAAGCTCTGAATAATACGGCAAGGAGGTCTGGCTTAACAAGGCAGTGTCACTGTTACTTCTTTACTTCTTTTTCTTCCTTGATCTGGGCCTGCAGGTGAACCGACAGCACCGCGAGGGAGGTTGCCATGTTCTCGTTCTGAACCAGAATGTTGGGCGGCACGTCCAGATGGGTGGGGGCAAAATTCCAGATGGCCTTGATGCCCCCGGCGATCAGCTGGTCGGCAACGCTCTGGGCGCCTTCGGCGGGGACGGTGATGATGCCCATGAGCACCTTGTGGGTGCGGCAGAATTTGGAAAGCTCCGTCAGATTGTAGACGGGCTTGCCCTCCTCGGTCTTCTTGATCTTGGGGGCAATGTCAAAGGCGGCGAGAATGTTCAGGCCGTATTCATCGAAGCCCTTGTAGCCCATCAGAGCCTGACCCAGCTTGCCAGCGCCGATGAGCACGGCGTCGGTGGTGTTGTCGTAGCCCAGAAACTGCTCGATGTCGTCAATCAGAGCCTCCCGCTGGTAGCCGATCTTGGGCCGCCCGCCATCGGACACCATGGCCAAATCCTTGCGTACCTGCACCTCGCCCATGTCCAGGGCATTGGCAAGGGCGGTGGCGGAAATGTTGGGAGACGCGCCCTCCGGCATATTCTTCAAGTATGCCAGATACCCGGGCAGACGCTTCAGGACTGCTTTTGAGATTTTCTTCTGTTCCATACTTACCTCGATTTCCAATCGGTGCAAAAATATATCGATATAAATTTATATCGATTGTACCATATCGAATCAAAAAAATCAAGCGCAGCTTGTCTGTCTTAAGAATTCTTTTCGCAGTCTTTGCAGAATCCGCTTTTCCAGCCTTGAGATATAGGACTGGGAAATACCCATGGCCTGAGCAACCTCCTTCTGGGTCAGCTCCTTGCGTCCCTCCAGCCCGAAGCGCAGAAATACGATCTCCTGTTCCCGGGGCGGCAGGGTCTCCAGGGCCTGACGGAGCACCTTTTTGTCCACATCCTCCTCCAAAGGCCGGGAAATTGCGTCCTCATCGGTGCCTAAAATATCCGACAGCAGCAGTTCATTGCCGTCACAGTCCATGTTGATGGGTTCGTCCAGCGAGATTTCCGTCTTCTGGTTGGCGGTTTTGCGAATGTACATGAGGATTTCGTTTTCAATGCACCGGGAGGCGTAGGTTGCCAGCTTAATCTTTTTCTCCAACCGGTAGGTGCCGATGGCCTTCATGAGGCCGATGGTGCCGATGGAAATAAGATCCTCAATATTGATGCCGGTGTTCTCAAACCGCCGGGCAATGTACACCACCAGCCGCAGATTGTGCTCCACAAGCTTCTGCTTCGCGTCTTCATCGCCCCGTTCCAGCGCTTCCAGCGCCGCCTGCTCCTGTGCCCCCTTCAGGGGCGGGGGCAGAATGTCGCTGCCGCCGATGTAGAAAATGTCCTGTTCCCTGGTAAGCCCCAGAAGGCTCAAGAGTTTGCGTAAGTTCATAATGCCCCTCCTGTCAGCGCCTGATACATACCTGTGCGTCCCAAACCCTCGGCGGCGAAGGCCGCCAGTACGTTCTGCTGCTTTTTTCCCACCATAGCGTCAGGAAACCGCATAGCGAGCAGGAGCCCTCCCGGATTCCCCACGGCGTGATAGGGAATCAGCCGCAGACCCGGCAGGGGATGGGCGGTCATGGTTTCCAGGGGGGACAATAGCTCCTTTTGGGTCAGCCCTGTAAGCTGCTGCCCGATCTCGCCGGACACAACCAGTACCGGCTCCCCGGTGATGGGGTCCCGCAGGGTGTTGCCGGTATCCCGCAGGGCGGTGAAGCGGACGGTTTTGCCCTGATAGGTCAGGGTTACCGGCACGTATTCCCGGCCCACCGCTCCGTCTCCGAAGGAAACCCGGCACAGGAGCCATACCCCCGCCGCTCCCAGCGTCAGAGCGGCAAAGTTTTGCCGCGCGAAACACAGGGCCATGCCCCCCAGCGAAAGGCTCAGCAGCAGGAACACCCCGCCCCGCTTCACCGTGTCCCGGCGCGGCCCGAAGGCTACCGCCGCCATCAGGCACAGGCTGACGCACCGCCAGAGAAGATTGCCCAGAAAGCGGAACCCGGGCAGAAGGCAGCCGGCGGCATAGACGCTCCCGAGCAGCGCTGCCAGCGCGCACCGTCCGGGGGCGGAAGGAAAGCCGGACAGGCGGTTCGTTCCCAGCAGCAGCAGGAAATCCACCAGGAAGTTCAGAAGCATCACAAGGTCCAGATACACCGTCAACACGTCCACCTCCTTGCCCACCAGTATAGCCCGGCGGGACAACGAAGTCGGTCGCAAAGCTGCCGCGCATCCGCCGCAAGTTCCGCCAGCAGCCGCCCGCTTTTGCCTTCCCTATCAGGAGGAAGGGGCCCGGGGAAAGAAATGTCCCCGGGCGGGTGGCCCGGGGACGGTGGGGTTATTTCAGAATCCTGGTGACGGTGATGGTGATGTGGTTACCCTGATCGCCGAAGAACTGGGCGGCCAGCTCTGGGCTCAGGACCCCGGGCTCGCCGATGACAAATTCAAACTCAGAATCCGCCAGCAGCCGGTTCAGAATGGCCAGCAGGTCCTGAATTTCCTCGTCAGAGAAGGTGGCATAGGAGGCCAGGAAATACTCTCCGTCGGAGACGGTTTCAATGAGCTTAAACCGCCGGGCGGTCTTTTTGACGCCGGTCTGCACGGCCTCAGGCTCGGAGGAGGAAGCGGAGGCGGAAACGGGCTTGGCGATGGCTTTCCAGATCAGGGTCAGAATGTTGGGGCACTTGCCCTCATATTCATCGGAGTCGACCGTGGACTCACCCTTTGTGAGCTGCAAATCCGTCACTAAGTCCCCAGAAGGAGTAATTATGTACCCTTCATCAAAAGTAATATTCTGATATTCCTGGGTGTAACCGACCAGATTATAGCCATCGCGCTTAAAGTGCTCGGACAGTTTCAGGACACCATTCTTTACGACCTGGAGCAGGCCGGTGCCGTCACCGCTTCCGGTGTTTTTGACCTGCACACCGTACTCGGTAGTGTAGATTTCCTTTCTGGTTTCTGCATCCCGGCCAATATAGGCCATTGTGGTACCGTAATTATTTTCAACTACTCCGGTTACTTCCTCGCCGTCTACAGTCGTTGTAAAGTTTTTAACAATACCCTTGATATCGTTGTTTTCAACCTTACCGGTATTCCAGTTCACCTGACCATTGTTGTTTTTAATGACGCTGGTGGAATCGTTACCCCTTATAACGGCGTTGTTGGTGACAACAGTTCCTCCTTTCGAGTTTTGGTCAATAAGACCCTCATTGGTATTGACGGTGCCACCCCAGTTTGCGTCATTATAGCCGTTGTTGATATCCAAGGTGTTATAGTTTCTTTCTATCCGACCATTATTGGTGCCGACATAGTTTTTGTTCAAAGTCATGTATTCATTGCTGGTTTTGACTGTACCACTGTTTGACCACACGGCGTCATTGTTGGTGGTGATGTTACCATAATTTGCGACTACGCTACCCTCGTTCGTGCCGATGCTGCCGGTATCCCGGTTAATGTAGACGGTTCCTTCGTTGGTGTCGATGCGTTTGTAGTTGCCGGTTTCGTCCGGATACATCTCAATATCGTAACTATAGAAACCGTTTGTTCCCTCCACTCCTACATGACCTTTGTTCGTTACAATGGTTCCGTTGTTTTCCTCTACGATGCCCACATATTTATAGTTTTTAAAATCGTTCGTTTGAATGGTACCGTTGTTTTCGTCTACGGTACCTAAGTTGGTGGTGATGGTATCGTTGTTTATCTCTACAGCACCTTTGTCGTTGGTGGTGATGTCACCGTTGTTTTCCTTGACTGTACCCTTGTTTGTATTTGTATCAATTTTTCCGTTGTTTTCCTTGACTGTACCCTTGTTCGTACCAACGGTGCCTTTGTCTGAATTGTTGTTAATGGTTCCTTCATTGGTCTCTACGGTGCCGTTGTTCGTGCCGACTTCTTCGCCCGTACTGACGTTCTTTGTTTCCCCCTCGGAAATATCCTCGGCGGCCACGGTAATGACCATGCTGGACAGCATGGCAACCAGAACCAGCAGGCTGGCAAGTATACGAATGGTTCTTTTCATAAGTTACTCTCCTTATTTCATAGTTTTCCCCTCACGGCAGGAATTCCGGAACCGCCAAAAACAGCGTATTTCACAAAATATTTCGGAATTCAGCGCCGCAATTCGGTTACTGCAACCGTAGATCGGGGGGAAAGGCTTGTCAAGAGCAATTCCGAAAAAAACAGGAAAAAATATGCTGAAGAAAAATCCCTCCGGCTTTCATCAGTCAGAGGGATTGCTGCGCTCTACCGCGCGAATATTCTTTTCCGCCTTGAACCGGGGGGTCATGACCTCATGCCCGCAGCCAAGACACCGCAGGCGGAAGTCCGCGCCGGTGCGCAGAACGAGCCACCGTTTTTCCCCGCAGGGATGGGGCTTTTTCATGACCAGAATGTCGTTGAGTTTGATGTCCATGTGTCCTCCCACTGGTGTGGAAGTTGACAGTTGCGGTACCGCTCCGCGATGAATTTCAATTTGTCCCGAAGGGACACCATAACTGCCAACTATCAACTGTTCACTGTCAACTCACTTTTTGATTCTTTCCCAGTATTGTTTCGCTGCCTGTTCCAACTTGTTTTCTGCGTATACGTAATAGTGGGTGCCCACCAACTCGTCGGGCAGATATTGCTGTCGAACCCAGTGATTTGGATAGTCGTGGGGGTACAGATACCCCTGCTCCCGCTCCATGGTGTAGGAGTCCGCGTGGACGTTCTGCAAATGCCGGGGGAAATCCCCGGTCTTGCCCTTGCGCACGTCCGCCAGCGCCGCGTCCAGGGCGATATGTCCGGAATTGGACTTGGGGCTGGTGGCCATCAGCACGGCGGCATCTCCCAGTGGAATCCGGGCCTCCGGCATCCCCAGCTTCAGGGCCATGTCCACGCAGGCGTTGACGATGGGGATGATTTGCGGATAGGCAAGGCCCACATCCTCGGCGGCAATGACCATGAGACGGCGGCAGGCCGACTGCATCTGCCCCGCTTCCAGAAGTCGGGCCAGATAGTGGCAGGCCGCGTCCGGGTCAGAGCCGCGGATGGATTTTTGCAGGGCAGACAGCAGGTCATAGTGGTTATCCCCATCCCGGTCAGCCCGCATGGCGCTCTTCTGGGTGACGGCTTTCGCGTCGGAGAGCGTCAGGGGCAGAATGCCGTTCTCTGGCTGTCCGGCGGAGAACAGTACCTCCACCGCGTTCATGGCCTTGCGCAGATCGCCGCCGCAGGCCATGGCAATGTACTCCAAAGCGCCTTCCTCCGCTTCCGCTTTCAGCGCGGTGCGGTTCTCCATAAAGGCAACCGCCCGGCGCACCGCCTTCAGCGCCGCTTCCGCCGAAATCTGCTTGAACTCAAACACGGTAGAGCGGCTCAAAATGGCGTTGAACACATAGAAATAGGGATTTTCCGTGGTGGAGGCAATCAGGGTGATTTTTCCGTTTTCGATGTGCTCCAAAAGAGACTGCTGCTGCTTTTTGTTGAAGGACTGAATCTCGTCCAGGTAGAGCAGCACCCCGTTGGGAGCCATGAAGGTGTCCAGCTGGGCCACGATTTCCTTAATATCCGCCGTGGAAGCGGTGGTGGCGTTGAGCTTGTAGAGCGTCCGGTTGGTTTGCTTCGCAATGATGTTGGCAACGGTGGTCTTTCCCGTGCCGCTGGGGCCGTAGAACACCATGTTGGGAATGTTCCCGGAGTCAATGAGCCGCCGCAGGATAGCGTTTGGCCCCAGAATATGCTCCTGACCGTATACCTCGTCCAGTGTGGTGGGCCGCAGAAGATCGGCCAACGGCTGATACATAGGCAGCCCCCCTTCATAATAGTTGACAGTGGACAGTTGAAAGTGCAAAGTTGAGGCGAAAAAACTGTCAACTGTCAACTGCTCAGAATGTTGCCACGTCCGGCTCTGCGGGCTGGGCGCCGGTGGTTACTTCCACGGCGGTCAGCACGGGGCCAAGGTCGCCCTTGTACAGCGGGTGCTTTTCCGCGGCAACCTTCGCCGTGACCATGACCCAGTCCCGGCTTTTCAGCTTGGAAGCCTCCGCGTACCGGCAGGGAATGCCGCAGAACTGGATGTCCTCCACGCAGCAGGTCATGACGAACCGGCCCGGGGCAAACATGCCGTTCCTGTCCCGGCGGAGCATGGCAACCTGCCCCTTGAAGCGGACGGTCTTGCCGTCGTACTTCTGGGGCTCCTCGGAAACGTCCCGATAGAACAGGGCATAGTCCTCGTCCTTAATCTCCACGATGGGGGCATTAATGTCGAAGGGCAGGGGGTCTTCGATTTCGTCAAATTCCGTGGTGCCGTCGGTGTAATCGTAGAGAATGTCGATACGGCGGGAGGCGGCCCGGGCCAGCTTGTGGAAGGGCATCACGTCCGTGCCCTTTTCCAGTCGGTTGAACACCACCATCTGGGCGCCCACCAGCTTGTCCATCACCAGATTGCGCATATTGGCGTTGAAGGCCATGATGGTGGTGCTGTCCGCGAACATGACCTCCTGCGCCACCACCCAGCCATCAGGGAAGCGCATATACAGGTCTCCCACCTGCTGCATGCCGTTCAGCTCCGCCACAACCCGCTCGGCCCGGTACTTTTTTTGCAGGGCCTGAAGCTGCTTGGTGGTGACGGTCTGCTGGTCGAGAACCTCAATATAGACGTTTTTGTGGGGGTAGGTGGACAGGTCGTATTCCTCCTCGCCCTCCTCAAAGAGCAGCAGCAGGGTTCTCTCGCCTGCGTTGAACCGCTCGTCCTCCAGCGTCTCCTGAATGAATTTCGTCTTGCCGGAATCCAAAAATCCGGTGAAGGCGTAAACGGGTATCTCCTGCATGGCTTACACCCCGAACAGTTCCGCGATGGCGTGCTCGTCCAGCTTGGAGCCGATGACGCACAGCTTGCCGGTGATGTCGGCGGAGCCGGCACGGACGTTGTATTCTTCCGGCACGTAGTCGAAGTGAATCCAGCTTCCGTCCGTGGCGGGCAGAATGCCCTTGGCCCGGAGAATCATGCCGTACTTGCCGGAATCCAGCGCGTGCAGAGCCTTCTCCACGGTTTCCTTTTCGAATTTCTTGGCAGTTTCCACACCCCAGGAGGTGAACACCTCGTCGGCATCGTGGTCGTGATGGTGATGCTCGTGGTCGTGCTCATGGTCATGGCAGCCGCAGGTGCAGCTTTCGTCATGGTCGTGGTGGTGATGCTCATGCTCCTCATGGTCGTGGTGGCAGCAGTGAGCCTCTTCCTCGTGACCGTGGTGGTGCTCGTGGCAGCCCTCGTCGCCGTGATGGTGATGGCACGCATGGTCATCATCCTCGTCATGGTGATGATGTTCGTGGTCGTGACCGCAGCAGCAATGGTCGTCATCCTCATCGTGGTCGTGATGATGGTGATGCTCATGCTCGTGCACCAGCTGGGCAAGCTCGTTTGCCAGCGTGGACTGGCCCTCCATGGCGGCGGTAAGCTGCTCGCCGGTGAGCTGGCCCCAGGGAGTCGTCACGATGGTGGCCTTGTCGTTATGCTCCCGCAGCAGAGCAACCGCGGCATCCAGCTTGGCCTGGGGGATGGAGTCGGTACGGGACAGAATAATGGCGGAGGCGGTCTCAATCTGGTTGTTGTAGAACTCGCCGAAGTTCTTCATATACACCTTGACCTTGCCGGCATCCACCACGGCCACGGTGTAGCCCAGCGTGACCTCGTTGTTCATGACCTTCTTCACCGCGCCGATGACGTCGGACAGCTTGCCCACGCCGGAGGGCTCGATGAGAATGCGGTCGGGGTTATATTCGGCGATGACCCTGGTCAGAGCCTTGCCGAAGTCGCCCACCAGAGAGCAGCAGATGCAGCCGGAGTTCATCTCGGTGATGCTGATGCCCGCGTCCTGCAAAAAGCCGCCGTCAATGCCGATTTCGCCGAACTCATTCTCGATCAGTACGATTTTCTGGCCCTTATAGGCCTCCTGGATCATTTTCTTAATCAGAGTGGTCTTGCCGGCGCCGAGAAAGCCGGAGTAAATATCAATTTTTGTCATACTTGTCTCACCTTTCCAGTGTGATTGATTTTCTCAACACATCATTATAACATATTTTCCGGGAAAATGTTTGAAAATGCTGTTAACTTTTCCGGTTATTCCCCGGCCTGCCAGGCCTTGCACACATCCACCCAGCCGAGGAAGCCGGAGAACCGCTCCAGCTCGGAAATCGTCAGCTCGATGGCACTGTTGCTGCTGCCAGCGGCGGGGAAAACCGTGGGAAAGCGCTTCAGGGAGACGTCCAGATAAACCTGCACACCCTCGTTCACCGCGAAGGGGCACACGCCGCCCACGGCGTGTCCGATGCGCGCTGCGGCATCCTCATGGGACAGCATTTTTGCCTTGACGCCGAACCGGGCCTTATATTTGGCGTTGTCCACCTTGGCGTCCCCGGCGGTCACGATGAGAATAGGAGTATCGTGGACACCGAAGGCCAGCGTTTTGGCAATCCGGCAGGGTTCGATTTGCAAAGCCTGTGCCGCCAGCTCCACAGTGGCGCTGGATACGGGAAATTCCAGAATCCGGTCTGCCGCGCAGTATTGGGCCAAGAAGCTTCGTACTTTTTCAATTGACATATGGTTCCTTCTTTCTATGACGGGGAGAAGTTTTCCTCCACCGGATAGTCTTCCGTATCGGAATAATGCCACCATTCCCCGGAATATCCTTTAAAACCGTGCTTTTCCATGAGGATTTCCAGAAGCTGGGCGTGGGCCGCGGCGGTTTCGGTGCAGTCGGAATAGTCCCGGTCGGCTCTGGCGGTAAAATCGTCAAAGCCGGTGGGCATTTCCAGCTCGTTTCCGGTATCGTCCACCAGCGTCACGTCCACGGTGCTGCCCCGGCTGTGGGAGCTGAAGCCTGTTTCCGGGTTGGCGACGAAGGCCGGGTCCGGGCAGACTTCCCACAGCTTCCATTGGGCGCTGACCGGGCGGAAGCCGTCCCAGATTTTTAAGGTCAGCCCCAGCTCGCTGAGATCAGCGCAGACCGCTTCCAGTTTTTTTACGGTGCCGTAACGAAGGTAAGCGTCGGAGAAATCGTAGATGACCTGCCCGGTAAAATTCCGATCTGTGGCGTACATCAGCTCCTGCTGTGCCGACGGAATGTAGTCAAGAACCCGTACAAACTCCTCCGGATCAGGCTCCGAAGCAGCTGTTTCCGGCAGTGTTTCCGGCGGCAGGGTTTGGGCCGGGACTGACCCGGTGGTTGTGGGTACCGTTTGCGTTCTGCCGCAGGCACAAAGCAGACAGGCAAGAGCCAGCAGCCCGGCAGCGATGCGCCGCCTCATGGCGTTTCCTCCGTGAGCCGGATGCCCTTTATGTGGTCGATCATGGCCCGCATGGGGGCGGACAGCCACTTTTCCCGGCGGTACAGCAGCTGCTTCCAGACCACCACCTGCAATTGGGGTACGTTCAGACGCTTCAGACGCCCGGCGCGAACCTTGCTTTCGGTGACGTAATCCGGCAGAAAGGACAGCCCCATATTTTCCCCAACCAGCTTGCAGATCAGATCTGCCTGACCGGTTTCCAGCACGGGACTGATTTCCAGCGAGTTCCGGGCCAGCTGCTCGTCCATCAGGCGGCGGTAGCTCATGCCCTTTTCCGTCAGCAGGAAGGGCTGGGGGAGAAGCTGCTCCAGGGCGACTGACCGCAGCGCTGCCAGCGGATGACGGGGCGACGCCACAAAATGCACGCCGATTTCTTCCTCGTCGGCAATGACGTAATTGGTGTCGTAAACGTGGTCGTCCATGGTGCAGATCATATCCACGTCGTTGTGATCCAGGGATTCCAGCAGGGCGCTGGTGTCCACGGTCGTGATGTGCAGACGAACCTGAGGGTAGGCTGCCCGAAACTGAGCGAAGTGCCCCACGATCAGCGGCTCACACAGGGAATCCGCCATGCCCAGCCGCAGCGTTCCGGCAGGCTCCCGCCGGCGCTGGTCGCCCAGCAGCATTTCCTGACCGGCGTGACAGATCTGTTGGGCGTAGCCCAGCGCATCCCGGCCCGCGTCGGTCAGGGTGACGGTGTGGCCAATGCGGTCAAAGAGCTGGGCGCCCATTTCCTTTTCCAGCTGCTTAATCTGAAAGGAGATGGTGGGCTGGGAATAGCCCAGCTTTTCGCCCGCACGGGTGAAGCTGCCCAGCTCGGCGACTTCTATAAAAATACTCAGTGCCCGAAGGTCCATGGCTGTCCTCCCGGAATTGAAAAAATAAATGGATTTGATTTAATTCATCAATTGGACTTATACCGGTATCTATTATATACTCGTTGTGAATTCTGTCAAGAGGTATAAAAAATGGGTATTATTTCGGCAGTATACAATTTTCTTTGGGGAGATTTGTTCACGATTCCCATTGGCGGCGGAATTGGTATCTCCCTGCTGGTGGCCCTTCTGATTCCCACGGGCCTGTACTTTACGGTGCGAACCCGGCTGCTTCCGGTGCGGTGCTTTCCGGAAATGCTGCGCCTTATGGTCAGACGGGAAACCGACGGGAAGGGCGGGGCAATCTCAGGCGTACAGGCGCTCATTGTGTCCACGGCGACAAGAGTCGGTATGGGCAACATGGTGGGCGTTGTAGCGGCGATTTCCGCCGGCGGCCCGGGGGCGGTGTTCTGGATGTGGGTGACGGCGCTGATCGGCGCGTCCACCGCCTTTGTGGAAGCCACGCTGGCCCAGCTCTATCGGGAGCCGGACCCGCTGTTTGGTGGCTGCCGGGGCGGCCCGGCCTACTACATCCACGGCCTTTTCTGCCGGGGCAAAAAGAAAAGCTTCCTTGCTGTGGCCTTTGCCCTGTCGGGGCTTTTGTGCTGGTGCGGCGTCAGTCAGGTCATCAGCAATTCCGTCTCCGCCTCCTTCCAGAACGCCTTCTCCATTCCGCCCATCGTGTCCACGGTGGTACTGGTGGCGCTGGCGGCGGTGGTGGTGCTGCGGAAAAATGCCAGCGTGAAGGTGCTGGACGTGATTGTGCCAATTATGGCGGGATTTTACTTTGTGCTGGCGATTTTTGTCATTGTCAAAAATGCCGCGCTGCTGCCCGGGGTCTTCGGACGGATTGTGGAGGAGGCCTTCGGCCTTCGGCAGGCCGTGGCGGGTGCCTTCGGCGCAGCGCTGATGAACGGCGTCAAGCGGGGCCTGTTCTCCAACGAGGCAGGCTCCGGCTCCGCCCCCTGTGCCGCTGCCGCTGCCAATGTCAGCCATCCGGCAAAGGCGGGACTGCTCCAGGCCTTCGGCGTGATTCTCGATACCATCGTGATCTGCACCTGCACCGCCATGATTATGCTGCTGGCCCCGCAGGAGACGCTGGAGGGCCTGTCCGGCATGGCGCTGCTGCAAACCGCTATGGGCTGTCACTTCGGACAGTGGGGCGTGATTTTTGTAGCCATTACCCTGTGGCTGTTCAGCTTTTCCACCTTTATCGGCATCCTTTATTATGCCCGCTCCAACGTGGCCTATCTCTTCGGAGACCGCTGGGCGGCCCAGACCGGCTTCCAGCTGGTGGCGCTGGCGATGCTGTTCATCGGCGGACTGGCGGCGTACACCTTTGTGTGGGATCTGGGGGACATCGGCATTGGTCTTATGACCATTTTCAACCTGATTGCGGTGGTGCCCATGTCCGGGCAGGCCATTGCGGCACTAAAGGATTACGAAACCCGAAAGGAGGAATTGCGGTGAAGCGGATATTGGAGGTATGCGTGGATTCCTACGCCTCCGCCATGGCGGCAGTCGCCGGGGGCGCGGACCGGCTGGAGCTGTGCAGCGTCCTGAGCGTGGGCGGTCTGACTCCTTCGGCGGCGCTGCTGCGGCAGATTCGCCGGGTCAGCAAGATTTCCGTTCGCTGCCTGATGCGCCCCCGGGGCGGGGATTTTCTCTACACATCCGAGGAAGTGGAGCAGATGGCAATGGAGATGGCAGTCCTCCGGGAGGCCGGAGCCGACGGCTTTGTCATCGGCTGCCTGACGGCAGAGGGAGAGCTGGACGGCAAAGCCATGGAGCCGCTGCGGAAGGCGGCGTCCGGTTTGGGACTGACCCTGCACCGCTGCATCGATGTGTCACGAAATTTGGAAGACACCTACCGGAACGCGGCGAACCTGGGCTTTGACACGGTGCTGACCAGCGGCGGGGCAGGAAAGTGCTGGGACGGTATGGAAACCATCGGGCGATTGCTGAAAATCCGGGACGCAGAAAACGGCCCGGAGGTTCTCATCGGCGCGGGGGTCAATGCCGGTGTCATTGCCGCCTTCCGGGCAAAGCTGCCGGAAGCGGGGGCCTTCCACATGAGCGGAAAAACGGAAATCGAAAGCAAGATGCACTTTCGCCGGGAGGGTGTGCCCATGGGCCTGCCGGGGCTGGACGAGTGGCATATTCCCGTGACCAGCGAGGAAGCGGTCAGGGAAGCAAAGAAACAACTATTATAAAGAAAAGCTGTCATTCCGAGCCAGTGCGCACGCTGATGCGGGAATCCGCTCTCCCTGAAAGATGCGGATTCCCACCCCAAATGAGCGGGCTGTTTCGGAATGACAGGTTTTTATTTTGCCGTCAGGCGGTGAACAGTATGAGTTGACAATTGAAAGTTGACAGTTGAAAGTTGTGGTGTCCCTTCGGGATGATTTAAAATATCCCTGCAAATCTTAACTGCGACACATTTACATGAGAATGTCCGGTTTTTGAGACATAATAACTCAATTGTCCCGTAGGGACTCCTTAACTTTTAACTTTCTACTTTTAACTATCAACTCCGACATCAAGAAAGCGTATCAAAAGAAGCTGACCTGACTGGTATCCGGCAAATCTCCGAAGGCTCCGGCCTCCTTGAGCATCTGCATATGGGTCTTGGAAACCTTGGGGCAGGCCGCCGCCACTTCCTCGATGGACAGGAAGGTTTTTCCCTTTCTGCCCTCCATCAAATCCCAGGCCGCGCTTTCGCCCAGGCCGGAAATCGCCACGAAGGGCGGCAGGAGTTTTCCGTCTTTGATAAGAAATTTGGTGGCATGGCTGTCGTAAATGCTGATGGGGGCGAATTCAAAGCCCCGGAGGTAGAATTCGTAGACCACCTCCAACGTCGTCAGCAGGTCTTCATCCTTGGCAGTGGCTTCCTCGTTTCCGTCAATGGCCTTGATATTCGCCACAACCGCCTCCTTGCCGCCGGTCATCAGCACCGCGTCAAAGCCGCCCTTCTGGCTGCGGCGGTAGAAGTAGGCCGCGTAGAACGGCAGCGGGTGGTGCACCTTGAACCAGGCAATGCGGAAGGCCATCATCACGTATGCCACGGCGTGGGCCTTGGGGAACAGGTACTTGATCTTCTTGCAGGAGCCGATATACCAGTCCGGTACGCCGGCGGCCACCATTTCCTCCTCCGCCCCCTCCGGCAGACCTCTGCCCTTTCGGACGGACTCCATGATTTTGAACGACCGTTTTTCCGGCATTCCGCAGGAGATCAGGTAGAGCATGATATCGTCGCGGCAGCCGATGGTGGAGTCAACCGTGGCGGTTTTGGAGGTAATCAGGTCTTTGGCGTTGCCCAGCCACACGTCGGTGCCGTGGGAGAAGCCGGACAGACGCACCAGCGTATCAAACCTCGTGGGCATGGTGTCCATCAGCATTCCACGGGTGAACCGGGTGTTGAATTCGGGAATTGCCACGGCGCCGGTGGGGCCGAGAATGGGGTCATCCTCATAGCCCAAGACCTTGGAGGAAGTGAAAATGGACATGGTGTCCTTATCGTCCAAGGGAATGGTCTTGGCGTCCACCCCGGTCATGTCCTCCATCATGCGGATCATGGTGGGGTCATCATGGCCCAGCATATCCAGCTTTAATAGGTTTTCCTCCATGGAGTGATACTCAAAATGGGTGGTGATCTGGTCGGAGTTGGGGTCGTCCGCCGGGTGCTGCACCGGGCAGAAGTCCCAGATCTCGTTCTCCTGGGGGATGACCACCAGACCGCCGGGGTGCTGGCCCGTGGTCCGGCGCACGCCGACACAGCCGGTGGCCAGCCGGGCTTCCTCAGCACGGCTGGCGGTTTTTCCCCGTTCCGACAGGTATTTCTTGACGTAGCCGAAGGCGGTTTTCTCCGCCACGGTGCCGATGGTACCCGCCCGGAACACATGGGAGGAACCGAACATGGAGATACAGTAGGCGTGGGCCTTGGACTGGTACTCGCCGGAAAAGTTCAGGTCGATATCCGGCACCTTGTCGCCGCCGAAGCCGAGGAAGGTCTCAAAGGGGATGTTAAATCCGTCCTTTTCCATTTTCGTGCCGCACTTGGGGCACACCGCGTCGGGCAAATCCGCGCCGCAGTTGTAACCCTCCGGCACGTTCAGCTCCGTGTACTTGCAGTTCGGGTTGGGGCAGCGGTAGTGGGGCTGGAAGGAATTGACCTCCGTGATGCCGGACATGTAGGCCACGATGGAGGAACCAACAGAGCCACGGGAGCCAACCAGATAGCCGTTTTCCAGAGAGTTCTGCACCAACTTCTGGGCGGACATGTAGATCACATCGTAGTGACAGGAGATGATGTCGTGTAGCTCCGTTTCCACCCGCTTGGTGAACACCTCCGGGGGATTGTCGCCGTAGAGCCGGTGGAACTTGCCGTAGACCAGATTTTTCAGGTCTTCCACGGAGTTTTCGATCTTGGGGGCGAACAGGTTGTGGGGCACGGGACGCATGGTCTCGCACATGTCGGCGATCTTGTTGGGATTCTCCACCACGATTTCGTAGGCCTTCTCCTCCCCGAGATAAGAAAACTCATTCAGCATATCGTCGGTGGTGCGGAAGTACAATGGCATGGGCTTGTCCGCGTCGTCAAAGCCCTTGGTGGCAAGCAAAATATGTCGGAACACCTCGTCCTCGGGATTTAAGAAGTGGACGTCGCCGGTGGCAACCACCAGTTTCCCCAGTTCCTCGCCCAACTGGATGATTTTCCGATTGTAGTCTCTCAAATCCTCGTCGGTTTTTGCCGCGTACTTCTCGTTTTCCAGCATGAAGCGGTTGTTGGCTAGGGGCTGAACCTCCAAAAAGTCGTAGAAAGAAGCGATTCGCCTTAATTCGTCGTGGCTCTTGCCGTCCAGCATGGCCTGAAACAGCTCACCCGCTTCACAGGCAGAGCCGATAATCAGGCCCTCCCGCATTTCCAGCAGCTCGGACTTGGGAATTCTCGGCACCCGTCGGAAATGCTTGAGATTGGAATTGGAAATCAAATGGTACAAATTCCGCAGACCCACCTGATTCTTGGCGAACAGGATGATGTGCCGGGCCTGCCGGTCGGTAATGCGCCCGCCGGAGCGCAGGCCCACCATGGCGGGGTTGATGGTTTGCAGGGTGTGGATGTCGTGCTCCTCTTCCAGCATTTCCATGAGCTTCGTCATAATCAGGCCGCAGGTCATGGCATCGTCCCCGGCCCGGTGGTGGTTGAATTCCGGCAGGTTCAGGGCGTTGGACACGATGTCCAGCTTGAATTTATTCAGGTGCCGCAGAAGGTTCTGGGACAGAATCAGGGTGTCGGCGGCGGTGTAGTGGTAGTCAAAGCCCTGCCGCTCACATTCCGCCCGGATGAAGCCGGTGTCAAAGTCCGAATTGTGGGCCACCAGCACCCGATCGCCGATAAAATCCAGGAATTTTGGCAGTACTTCTTCGATTTTCGGTGCGCCTGCCAGCATTTCCTCCGTGATGCCCGTCAGCTCCACGATC